>CASFSP010000067.1 GCA_949297385.1 uncultured Oscillospiraceae bacterium | reverse complement strand
CTGATAGGCCCTGAAAACATTTTTAAAAAATGCCCGCGGGTTTTCGCTCTGTCCTTCCTTTACCGCCGAAATCTGCCATGCCTCGATAAACACGGTGGAAAAAAGATTTACGATTGACGGTATTTTATAGCTTATGGCATATATACCACCGGCGGCCCGGCCGACAATAGCTGTGACCAGATACCTGTCCGATACATTGGTTATCCACCAGAATATGCCTGTGGGTATCAGCGGCAGGCAGTATTTCAGCATCTCTTTGGCCAGAGGCATATATTTTTTTGACGGGTGGAAATATCCCCAGGCACCGCTGACAACAGACAGGAAAACAAAGCTGATAAAATCCGCACCTATGGTGGCCAGGACATATCCCAGTGCACCCATTTTCAGCTTCACCAGGAACAGGTAAACCAATATCAGCGTATTCACAGTGGCCATAATTCCGTCCACTGCGTACAGTCGGGTATAGGTTTTGGCCCTGACAAACTGCTGTACCAGTGTCCTCAGGCAGCTGCACAGCAGATAAAGATACAGCAGTGGCACCGAAAATATAAACTTCATCCTGACCAGCAGCGGATAAAACCGCAGCAAAATAACAAAACCGGCCAGGTATGTCAGCGCGCCGCTGGTGAAAACTCCGCTTTTTGAATAGTTTTTGTCCAGTCCGAAACGGATTATGCTGTTGGGCACCCCCAAAGAAACCAGCGGTATCAACAGGTTGGCCGTCTGGGTCATAAGGTCAACAGAGTTGAACCGGTCCGGCGTCAGAACGGCGGTGTATATGGGCATCAGCAAAAACACCAAAAATTTGCTGCTGAATGTGCTTATAAAAAACAGTCCTGTGTTGGACAACAAGAATTTATATTTACTGTTCAATATTTATTTTCCTCTTCTTTACCCCGCCTGCGGGCGGTCATATTATTATGGTATTATTATTAATTATATAATTATGCGCCCTGTTTTACAAGAAGATAAAAAAATACAGCCTGCTTTTCTCCCCTTATTTTTTGTACAACAGATATATATTTAGTCTGAAAACAACGAAAATATTTGTATCCTTCGCTTTATTTAAAATCAGCACTTAGAATTTAAACTCAATATTTTGTATAAATCGACGGTGGTTTTTCATTTGACACACAATATATAGTGAGAGTATAATTATTTTTGTAATAAGACAGAAGAGGATGAGATAATGATAAACGGTATAGTAAAACGCGACGGCCGCGTTGTTATGTACGATATAAGCAAAATAAAAATGGCCATACTGAAAGCCATGGAGGCCTGCGGAACTCCGGATTTTGAAAAAGCCGACGATGTGGCACGCAGTGTGGAAAATCATTTTATCGCCATGGGCGGCAACATCACCCCCACCGTTGAAGAAATTCAGGACCGGGTGGAAGTGCGGCTGATGCAAAGCGGACTGGACGCAGTGGCTAAAAAATATATCCTTTACCGCGCTGCCAGAAACAACATCCGCGAAAGAAACACCAGCCTGATGAAGATCTTTGACGAGATAACATTTTCCGATGCGCTGAACAGCGATGTGAAAAGAGAAAACGCCAATATCGACGGCGACACACCCATGGGCACAATGCTGAAATACGGCAGTGAAGGCGCCAAGGATTATTATTTGAAATTCCTGCTCAGCCCCGACCAGGCACAGGCTCACCGTGAAGGATATATTCATATTCACGATTTTGACTTTTATGCACTGACAACCACCTGCACACAGATAGACATCAAAAAGCTGTTCAAAGATGGCTTTTCCACCGGACACGGTTTTTTGAGAGAGCCCAACGACATACAAAGCTATTCCGCCCTGGCCTGTATAGCAATACAGTCCAACCAGAACGACCAGCACGGCGGACAGAGCATAGTAAATTTTGACTACGGCCTGGCTGACGGCGTGGCTAAAACCTATCGCAAGCTGTATCTGAAAAACATCGTAAAATGCTGCGAAATTCTGGACTGCCCCATCGACTATGAGCAGCTGAAAGCAGTCAGCGGACAGATCCGGGAAAAATGCGGCCACGGCCCTGCACTGAAAGCTGACGAAGAATACCTGCGCCGGGAACTCAAAGCGCTGACAGAGATGACCGGTGATGAAGCAGTGGCAAAAAAAGCGCAGAAATACGCGCTGAAAAAGACCGAAGGCGAAACCGACGCAGCCACATATCAGGCCATGGAAGCGCTGATTCACAACCTTAACACCATGCACTCCCGCGCCGGCGCCCAGACTCCGTTTTCTTCCATAAACTACGGTATGGACACCAGCCCCGAAGGCAGAATGGTAATGAAAAATGTACTGCTGGCCACCGATGCCGGCCTGGGACACGGAGAAACACCTATTTTCCCGATACAGATTTTCCGTGTAAAAGACGGCATAAACTACAACCCGGGCGAGCCCAACTACGACCTGTTCCAGCTGGCCATAAAGGTAAGCGCCAAAAGGCTGTTCCCCAACTTCTCTTTCCAGGACGCACCATTCAACCTGGAATATTACGACCCCAACGATGTGCGCACAGAAATCGGATATATGGGCTGCCGTACCCGTGTTGTGGCCAACCACTATGACCCGTCCAACCGGATAACCTACTCACGCGGCAACCTCAGCTTTACATCAATCAACCTGCCTAGACTGGCAATAGAGGCCAAAGGCGACGAAGAACGGTTTTACCACAGCCTGAAAAAATACATGGAGCTGTGCTCAAAACAACTGCTGGACAGATTTGCAATACAGAAAAAGAAAAAAGTGCGCAACTTCCCGTTCCTTATGGGACAGGGCGTATGGCTGGGCAGCGACAACCTGGGCGCAGACGACGAAGTGGGCGAAGTGCTGAAACACGGCACACTGTCCATCGGATTTATCGGTCTGGCAGAAACTTTGACCGCCCTGTACGGCCATCACCACGGCGAAGGCGAAGAGTACCAGCGCAAAGGCCTGGAAATCATAGGATTTATGAGAAAGTTCGTGGATGACATGAGCGAAAAAACCGGCCTTAACTTTACACTGCTGGCCACCCCGGCCGAAGGTCTTTCCGGAAGATTTATCAAAATGGACAAAAAGCGTTTCGGCATAATCCCCGGTGTAACAGACAGGGACTATTACACAAACAGCTTCCACATTCCGGTTTATTACGAAATTTCCGCCTTTGACAAAATCCGTCTGGAAGCGCCTTATCACGCCTTTACCAACGCCGGACACATAACCTATGTAGAACTGGACGGAGATGTCAGCCAAAACCTGGAAGCCTTTGAAAGCGTGGTAAGAGCCATGAAGGAACGGGGCATCGGCTACGGCGCAATAAACCACCCTGTTGACCGCGACCCGGTGTGCGGCTACAACGGAATTATAGGCGATGTATGCCCCCGCTGCGGCAGACGCGACGGCGAAGGCGTACCGCTGGAAAAACTGCAAAAACTGGGCTTATACAAACATCTTAACGCTTCCACCCTGGGCCAGTGCGGCAACCCGGAGGAAGAAAAAGACAGAATTGTAAACCCTTTATATTAAAGGAGGACATATTATGAATTACAATCCACAGACAGGTTTAGTAGGCGAAGGAGTAAAATTCGAAAGAATTCGCCGCATCACAGGATATCTGGTAGGTACAGTTGACCGCTTCAACAACGCAAAACGCGCTGAAGAAGCAGACAGGGTAAAACACACTGTGGCAAGGCAAAATTCTTGCACAAAACAGTAATCTGTGATATAATAAAGTGAATAAAAACTCAGGTTGAGAGAACTGATTTTTTAAAGCAAAAAATAAGAGGGCTACCACCCTCTTATTTTTTTATGCCGTTTTATACTGACAGGTCCCTTTTTTCAAAATACATTGCCGCACCCCGCAGCAGCACCAAGCTGATTACAGCCATGGCCACATTCTGAACCGCGGCGCTTTCCCCGGCAGTTATCTTCACCGCATCAAACAGTGTATACGGGGTCAGATATTTTACATTTTCGGCTTTGCCGCCCATGTTGGCCGCCATATCCGCGATATAAAAGGCCACCGGCAGTCCTGAGCCAAAGGTATAAAACTGCTTTGAATCAGATGAAAAACACGCCGCGGCAAAGGATATGGACAACACCATAAGCTGCATAAGCATACAGCTGAAATTAAGCTGTATGTACAGATTTATATCCAGCTGTCCGCCAAACATTATCCGGGCGCACACCACGCCCCCGGCTGTGGACAGTGCAAACAAGACAATTTCAAACACCACCGCACACACCGCCTGGGTCAATACTATCTGCCTTCTGGTGCGTCCGCTGGTCAGCAGGGCGCATACAGAGCCGCTGTCTATATATTTCATCATCAGGCTGTTGGCGGCTATTATGGAAAAAATCATCGGGAATGCGGTCATAATAAAACCATACAAGTATATGCCCATCCACTGCACCAGATTTTCCGCTATGCCGGACATGCCCATGGCGTCCATTATACCCGGCATTATCTTCTGATATTCAGTCAGCATCCGGGAAAATTCAGGATTGTACATATATACTATTACTGATGTATACATCATTATCACAGCCCAGACAATCAGCAAGGGCTTGATACAGCTTTTTATATTCTGTTTTATCAGCGGAAATATCATCTGTTTTCCTCCTTGTAAAAATGCAAAAACAGTTCTTCCAGGCTCTGGCTTTTTATCTCTATATCCACCGGATCCGCCTGCGCTACGGCCGCCAGTACCGGCCCGGGATTTTGCCCGGCGTAAAAATGCACCCTGGCTCCCTGAACCTTTTCCACGGCAAAAGGCGCTTTTGCCGCAAAGGCAGCCGCCCGCCGCCGGTCTTTGAACAGCACCGTATATGACTTCTGCCTTTTGGTGGCCAGATCCGCCATGTTTTCCACGCTGACCAGTCTGCCTTCCTTGATTATAGCCACGCGGTCGCAGGTTTTTTCCACCTCTTCAAATATGTGGCTGGACATAAATATTGTCCGGCCCCTTTGCTTTTCTTCCAGGACAAGATCCACAAATCTGTTTTGCATCAGCGGATCCAGGCCGCTGGTGGCTTCGTCCAATACCAGAATATCCGGCTGTCCCATAAAAGCTGCAGCCAGGGCGACCTTCTGCTTTGTGCCCTTGGACATCTTCCTTATCTTTCCGCTGTCATCCAGCTCAAACAGGTCGGTTATATATTTTTGTCGGCGGTCATCCTTTATCCCTTTCATTTCCCGGATAAATTTCAGATACTGCCTGCCGGTCATATCGTTTATCAGAGCTATTTCTCCGGGCAGATATCCCACATTTTTATGTATCTGCCGGCTGTGTTCAAAACAGTCCATTCCGTTGATGCGGCAGCTGCCGCCGCCTGCTTTTATAAAGCCCATCAGACATCTTATGGTGGTGGTTTTGCCGGCGCCGTTGGGTCCCAGATAGCCGAAGACCTCTCACCGGCCCACCGAAAAATCCAGGCCGAATATACCGCGGCCGTTTTTGTAGTCCTTTGTAAGATTTTCTACTTCAATTCTGTTCATTTTTACCCCCTATAAATTCAGGTTTGTAAACTGCGCTTTTTATCAGGTTCATTGCCCGGCTGAAAACCTGCATTATATCCTGCGCGCCTGTCCCCCGTCCGCAGCGCCCGGCGTCTGCAATATAGCCTTCCACCATCCACAGCAGCATTTTGGACACCATGGCAATGTCAACTCCGTCTTTGAACTTATCCAGCCTGATGTTTGCAAAATAACCCGGCAGGTTTTCATAGGCCTGCTTCACCTGTCCTGCCACCGTCCGGCTTATCTCCTCGTTTTTTGATCCGTAAGCCCTCAGCACAAATTCCGGGTATTCAGGATGCTGCCGCCACAGCTGCACTTTTTTGTCTGCCGAATAGCTGAGTATGTCAAAAAAATCGTCCAGACTTTGAAATTTTTCATCCAGCACCTGCCGGCTGACCAGCGAACTTATATAATCCAGCGCATAGATATACAGGCTTTTTTTGTCTTTAAAATAGTAAAACAGCATTCCTTTGGATATTCCCGCCCTGCGGCTGATCTCCTCTGTGGACGCCTTTTTGTATTCATTGCGGCCAAACACCTCTATGGCGGCATTTATTATTTCAGTCTGCTTTTCACAGGGAAGCTTTTCAAAATTTTCTATACCCACAGCATCCTCCTGCCCGGTTTGTTTTTCTTAATTGTACAATATTGACCGGAATTTTCAAGGGGGTGTATTGAAATTACCTATTTAAAAAAACAGACTTTGGGTATATAATAATCGGTGTGAAAAAGGAGAGATATATGAAAAATACCCAAACATCAGAATCTGTTTTTATCGGTCTTATCCTGGCTGTGTCCGGAGGAATTATGGATGTATATTCCTATCTGTGGCGCGGCAAGGTATTCGCCAATGCCCAGACGGGCAATGTACTGCTGTTTGCAATAAATCTTGCCAACGGGCATTTTGACTCTGCCGCCAGATATCTGCGGCCCATTGTCGCCTTTGTGGCCGGCATAGCCCTGGCGGAAGAGGTGCGATACCGCCGGCATGAACGCCACCTCCACTGGCGACAGACCACCACCGCCGCACAGATATTCATTCTGTTTGCTGTGGCGTTCATGGGGCCGGAAATGAATTTATTTGCCAACAGTCTGACCAGCTTTGCCTGCGGCATACAGGTGGAAGCCTTCCGCAAAATCAGCGGTAACGGCATAGCCACCACCATGTGTATCGGCAACCTGCGCTCTGCCACCTTCAACCTTATGGAATACATACACAAAAAAGACAGACAAAATCTTAAACGCGTGGCGCTGTTTTATTCCACCATCGGCTTTTTTGCCCTGGGCGGCGTGGCCGGCTCTTTTGCAATACCTTTTATGGGACAGAAAACCATTCTGCTGTGCTGCGGACTGCTGACGGTGGTATTTATTACAATGTTTATAAAAACAAAAGAAAATAATTTAAAAGGAGATATACAACCATGACAGAAGAAGAAAAAATATTTGCCGGCAAAATGTTTGACCCGCGCAAAAAAGAACTGAAAGACATCAAGCACAGGGCACACACCGCCTGCCAGAAGTTCAACGCCATGGACGAGTACGACCCTGAAAGGCTGGGTGTACTGCGCGACATACTGGGCAGCACCGGCAAGACTTTTTACTTTCAGGGACCTGTGCAGATAAACTACGGCAGTCACACATTTATCGGCGAAAACTTTTTTGCCAACTTCAACACCACAATTATGGATGACGCCAGGGTTTACATCGGCAACAATGTATGCTTCGGGCCCAATGTGTCCATAATGGCAACCAATCACCCGCTGATAGCCCACGAAAGAATGGGTCAGAACCCTGACGGCAGCACCACCATGGCCGAATATGCGGAAGAAATCCACATTGAGGACGATGTGTGGCTGGCCTGCAATGTAACTGTAATCGGCGGCGTGACCATAGGCAAAGGCAGCGTTATAGGCGCCGGCAGTGTGGTGACAAAGGATATTCCGGCAGGATATATCGCCTATGGCAACCCCTGCAAACCCATACGCCCCATCACAGAAAAAGACTCCAAACTGCACCTGTACCTGGACGAAGACAGACCGAAATACTGATAATCAAAGCCGGGGCAGCACCCGGCTTTTTTCATATTAAAATACAATTCCGGAGGATGTATAAAACACAAAAAAGCGGCTGTAATCCTTGCCGCAGTTATAATACTGGCCGCAGGTGCACTGCTGGCCATAAGGTATAATATAAACAAAACCCAGAATGTAATTAACCTTACCGACCGGCAGAAAGAAGAGGACTTTTCTTTTCTGTGCCGGACGCTGGATGACAGCTGGCTCTTTTGGACCGACACCGGTCTGACAGAACAGGAAAAGGCAGAAATTTACGAAAAATACCGCCGGCAGGCAGTCCGGTCTGATACCGACATAGAATTTTTCAAAACTATCGACAGCTTTTTTGGTGAATTCGGCGGCCGGGGACACCTGGGGCGGCCGGACGGCTGGATGTATGGGTTATATATTTCCGCGCCGGAAAGCGGAGATAAAATTATCAGCCGGGAAGACGAAAAAAACATCAGCCGGCAAAAACGGGTTCTTAACAGCCCGGCCTGCCGGAAACTGTACAGCATGCTGGACAAAAGCCACCCCGGCTTCCGCTCCCTTGCCGGACTGAAAGAGGAGTACAAAAACACAGAAACTGCCGGCGGTGCTTCTTTTCCTGAAATTGAAAGTGAAATATCCGGCCGGTATGCATACCTGAAAATAAGCAGCTTTGACCTGTCCTGCTATGACAGGGACAAAGAGATACTGGAAAAATTTTTTGCCGATATCAAAGATGTACCAAACCTGATTATAGATATACGCGAAAACACCGGCGGCGACGGCGGAATGGCCGACCCGTTGCTGACCGCCTTGCCAAATAGCGGGCTGATAATCCGTTTCAGCGCTTTCTACGGGCTGAACCGGGACGGCTCCGGCAACGAGGGCACGGGCACCCGGTCGGATATTCTTATAAACGACGGACAAGACGCTTTGCAGCTGTGCAAAGATATAATCAGCGGCAGCTGACAGATGAATTTTTATAAATCGCTGAAAGGAAAAATATGAGCAAAAGAGATATCAAAGGCATTGCGCTGATACTGTTCGGTATACTGCTGTGCCTTGCCGGTACAGAAATAAACCACATAATATTTCACAGTCTGTCCTACCTGCCCTTCGGCTTTATCGGGCTTGTCACAGGCGCAGTGGGAATGTATATGATATTTTCAAAATCAGACAAATAGCAAAAAGCAGGCATATCCGTCTGCTTTTGTTTTTGGAGTAATGTTTTCCACACCCACCCGGCCTCCGGACGCATTGCCGGGATGATTTTAAAATTTTTCCACAGCCGGAATTAAAAATGTGGAAAACTTTTCGGCTTTTTAATAACTCCACTTTTGGAGGCTTTATATCTAAGACACCGATATAAAAATACATCGCTGTTGATCCGAGCGCACAGACTTTTTTAATGTACACACCTAATCATACATATATAAATACGGCCGTCGGAACGACGACTGATTTCCAGCACAAAATACCGGAAATATTATATCCCCCAAAAACGATAATGGGTAAAACACAACTGCAAAACCTGCCCGGAAATATTTATATATAAAAATTACAGTTATTTTCTCCGGCAAAAACAAAACCCGCCTTTTCAGGCGGGCTTATTTTTTATAAAATTATGCGTCTTTCCATGCAGGATCAGAGGGGTTGGCACGGAATGTGAGAATTCTCTTTATGTCGCTTTCCTTGATGAAGCCATGCTGTGCGGCAACCTCTACCAGAGCGTCCAGATTGGACAGGGAAACATTTCTTACATTGTTTTCTGCCATGCGGTCCAGGCCTCTCTGCATGCCGTATGTAAATATGGATGCGATACCCAGAACTTCGCAGCCTGCTTCACGCAGAACATTTACAACATCAACACAGCTGCCGGCGGTAGAGATAAGGTCTTCGATAACAACAACCTTACTGCCAGGCACTGCTTTACCTTCTATCTGGTTGGTTCTGCCGTGGTCTTTGGCACTGCCGCGAACATAACCCATGGGCAGACCCATGATGTCAGCAACTATGGCTGCATGGGCAATACCGGCTGTGGATGTGCCGAATACGGCTTCACATTCGGGATATTCTTTTTTGATAAGTTCTGCCAGGCCGTGTTCGATATCATTTCTTACCTCGGGGTAGGACAGTGTCAGACGGTTGTCGCAGTAGATAGGGCTTTTGATACCGGATGCCCAGGTAAAGGGTTCATCGGGGCGCAGGAAAACAGCGCCGATGTCCAGCAGATGCTTTGCAATCTTCTTTTCCATAATAATTTCTCCTTTATCTATTCAAAATTTATTATTCACAGAATTCTTTTACACAGCGGCGATATGCGGCCACCGGGTCTTCGGCCTGGGTGATGGGACGGCCCACAACGATAAAGTCTGTGCCGATTTCTTTTGCCCTTGCCGGTGTAGTCACACGCACCTGGTCGCCTTTGTCACCGTCTGCAAATCTTACACCGGGTGTAACTGTCAGGAAATCTTTGCCCACAGCCTCTTTCACCATGCCTGCTTCCAGCGGTGAACATACAACGCCGTCCAGGCCGGCTTCCTTGGTGTTTTTTGCATAGTGTACAATGGTATCATTGATAGAAGAGTTTATCAGCAGTTCTTTCTGCATTCTCTCTTCGCTGGTGGATGTCAGCTGTGTTACAGCGATAACCAGCGGACGGCTGCCGTCCTCCCTTACAACGCCTTCCAGCGCGGCTTTCATCATTTCGATTGTGCCTGCGGCGTGTACATTCACAATGTCAACGCCCAGCTTTGACAGGCTTCTCATGCCGCCTTTTACGGTGTTGGGGATGTCATGGAGTTTCAGATCCAGGAAAATTTTGTGGCCTCTTTCCTTTATAGCTTTTACAATGGACGGGCCTTCGGCATAAAACAGTTCCATGCCGATTTTTACAAAAGGTTTCTCGTCGGTAAATTTGTCCAGGAAGTTCAGGGCGGTCTGTCCGTCTTTAAAATCCAGCGCAATAATTACATCTCTTTGCATAATATCCTCCTTTATGCTTTGCCGATTATATCGTTAAGGTCTTTTATACCATACCTTTCCATAACTTTGGGCAGGTTTTCAATAATCTCTTTGCAGACATAGGGGTTTTTCAGGTTGGCCGCACCCACCTGTACCGCTGTTGCACCGGCGTACATCATCTCGATTACATCTTCAGCGCTGGACACACCGCCCATGCCGATAACCGGGATTTTTACCGCTTTTGCCACCTGGTATACCATTCTCAAAGCCACCGGGAATATGGCCGGGCCGGAAAAACCGCCCATGGTGTTGGCTATTACCGGCTTGCCTGTTCTCAGGTCTATTCTCATGCCCAGCAAAGTGTTGATAAGGCTCAGGCCGTCTGCGCCGGCTTCTTCTGCCGCTTTGGCAATGGGGACTATATCAGTTACATTGGGGCTGAGCTTGATGTATACCGGCTTGGTTGTAACAGCCTTTACCGCTCTGGTAACCGCTGCCACATTGGCCGCATCTGTGCCGAAAGCCATTCCCCCGTGGTCCACATTGGGGCAGGATACATTTACTTCGATTATGCCCACCTGGTCTTCTTTGTCTATCAGCTGGCAGCAGTAAGCATATTCATCGATGGAAAAGCCGGAGATGTTGGCCACAACTTTTTTGTCAAAGAATTTTTTCAGCTGAGGCAGTTCGTGGTCGATAACCGCGTGTATACCGGGGTTCTGCAAACCTACGGAGTTTATCATACCCATGGGAGTTTCGGCAATTCTGGGTGTGGGGTTGCCGAAACGGGGCTCTTTTGTGGTGCCTTTGAAAGAAAAGCTGCCCAGGATGTTTATATCATAAAAATCCTTGAATTCGTTGCCGTAGCCGAATGTGCCGGAAGCGGGAATTACCGGGTTGTCCAGCTGCCAGCCGGACAGTGTTACTTTTGTGTTTACCATATAATTTCCTCCTTCAACAATACCGGGCCTTCGGTGCAAATTCTCTTGTAGCCTGTCAGTGTTTTGCAGCTGCAGCCCATGCAGCCGCCGAAACCGCAGCCCATTCTCTCTTCAAAAGACAGCTGGCCGGAACATTCTGTGGACTGTGCCACAGCTTTCAGCATTGCCATGGGGCCGCAGGTGTAGAAATAATCGTAACCGGACAGATTTTTGATAACATCGGTTACAAAACCTTTGGTGCCGTAGCTTCCGTCGTTGGTGGTGATATACACTTCACAGCCCAGGTCTCTGAACTCTTTTTCACCAAACACATCGTCCTTGCTGGTAAAGCCCAGGATGACAGTTGGCTTTGCGCCCTGTTTTATCAGCTCTTTTGTCAGCGCGTACATGGGAGGTGTGCCCACGCCGCCGCCTATAACCAGCGGGGTTTTGCTGTCTTTGGCTACGGTGAAACCGTTGCCCAGGCCGGTGAGTATATCCAGCTTGGTGCCGGCGGGCATATCTGCCATGGCCTGTGTGCCCTGACCCACAACCTTGTAGATTATGGTTATGGTCTTTTCGTCCCAGTCGCATACGGATATTGGCCTTCTCAGATAAAAACCGTCAATTTCAATGTTTATAAACTGTCCGGGAGCAGTGATATAGGATGTGTCACCCTCCAAAATCATGTAAAAAACATCTTTGGCTATCTTTTTGTTCTCCGTGACAGTGTAGATATTTCTTTTGTACATCGGGCTCTCCTTTTTATTTTGCGGGCCGGAAAACCGGCCCGTTATTTTTATCGTTATTCGGCGTCTATTGTGGATACCGGCAGTGTGATTTCTTCCAAAACATTCAGCAGTACATTTACAGTGGACAGACTGGTAAACATACCTATGTTGTTTTCAACGGCATAGCGGCGGATAAGGAAGCCGTCATGATGTGTATCAGCGCCTATATCCTGTGTGTTGATAACATAGGTTACATAACCTTTTGTCAGGCTGTCGATAATGTCATTGCTGCCGTCAGAAATCTTGGCTTTTACCCTTGTCTTGATACCGTTTCTCTTCAAGAATGCGGCTGTGCCCTCTGTGGCTTCAATGTTAAAGCCCAGGTCGTAGAAACGCCTTACCAGCGGCAGGGCTCTCTGTTTGTCCTTGTCGGCCAGTGTCACCAGAACTGTGCCGTAGTTCTGCACTTTTGTGCCGGCGGCCTGCAATGCTTTGTACAGGGCGCGGTTCAGTTTTACATCATAACCGATGGCTTCGCCGGTGGATTTCATTTCAGGTGACAAGTAAGCGTCCAGGCCTCTTATCTTGGAGAACGGGAAGGTGGGCACTTTTACATAGTAGCGTTTGGCCTCTTCCTGTACATAAGTGCCGTAGCCCAGGTCTTTCAGTGTGTGGCCAAGCATTACCTTTGTGGCAACATTTGCCATGGGAACACCTGTGGATTTGGACAGGAACGGAACTGTTCTGGAAGAACGGGGGTTAACCTCGATTACATATACATTGTCAAACTCGTCAACGATAAACTGAATGTTGAACAGACCTTTGATGCCGATGCCCAGGCCCAATTTGATTGTGTAATCGATGATTGTATTTTTAACTTCTTTGCTGATGGTGTGTGCCGGATATACAGAGATACTGTCGCCGGAGTGAACGCCGGTTTCCTCTACATGCTCCATGATACCGGGGATAAATACATCCTTGCCGTCGCAGATAGCGTCTGTTTCCAGCTCTTTGCCGATAATGTATTTGTCAACCAGTACCGGCTGATCTTCATCCACCAGAACGGCTGTTCTCAGGTATTTTCTCAGATCATCATCATTGCGCACAATCTGCATGGCTCTACCGCCCAGAACATAGGAGGGGCGAACCAGCACCGGATAACCTATCTTGTTGGCAACCTTCACGCCGTCTTCAATGTTGGTAACTGCTTCACCTTTGGGCTCAGGGATTTCCAGTGTGTGCATGATCTTTTCAAAGCTGTCGCGGTTTTCAGCTTTTTCAATGGCCTCAACATCTGTACCGATGATGTTTACGCCCAGCTCATCCAGGCTGCCTGCCAGGTTGATAGCTGTCTGACCGCCAAGTGATACTATTACACCTTCGGGTTTTTCCAGGTCGATTACATTCATAACATCTTCCACTGTCAGCGGCTCAAAGTACAGCTTGTCAGCGGTGGTGTAGTCGGTGGAAACTGTTTCCGGGTTGTTGTTTATGATAATGGCTTCGTAACCGGCCTCTTTGATTGCCCATACGGCATGAACTGTGGAGTAGTCAAACTCTACACCCTGACCGATTCTGATCGGGCCGGAACCCAGCACCAGTATTTTCTTTTTGTCGGTTACTATACTTTCGTTTTCTCCGTGGTAGCTGGAGTAGAAATAAGGCACATAATCCTGCTGATATTTTACATTGTCAACAATGCGGTAGATGGGCATTACACCGTTTTCTTTTCTGAAACGGAACACATCCAGTTTGCTCATATTCCAGCATTTTCCGATGTAGCTGTCGGAGAAGCCCATGTCCTTGGCCTTTTTCAGCACCTGTACATCTTTTACATTGGCTTTGATTACTTCTTCATAGTCAACTACGCTTCTCAGCAGGTCAACCAGCTGGGGCATGATGGCTGTTGCCTTGTTGATTTCCTGGGTGGTGGCGCCTTTTCTCATGGCTTCGCACAGGGCAAACAGTCTTACATCTGTGGGAGTTGCGATGTATTCCAGCAGCTCTTCTTTTGTCCAGTCTTTGAATTTGGCCATTTCAAAATGGTCAACGCCTATTTCCAGACCTCTTACGGCTTTCAGCATGATTTCCTGCACAGACTGGCCCAGGCTCATAACTTCGCCGGTGGCCTTCATCTGTGTGGACAGCTTGTTGGAAGCAGATGTAAATTTATCAAACGGGAAGCGGGCAACCTTGGCAACAACATAGTCGATTGCCGGCTCAATGGATGCGGGTATGCCGCTGATAGAGATTTCGTCCAGTGTCAGGCCTACGGCTATTTTGGCTGTAACCCTGGCTATGGGGTAAGCAGTGGCTTTGGAAGCCAGCGCGGAAGAACGGCTTACACGGGGGTTGATTTCAATCAAGTAATATTCCATTGTGCCCGGTTTCAGTGCAAACTGAACATTACAGCCGCCTTCGATTTCCAGATGTTTGAGTATTTTCAGCGCAGAGGCTTTCAGCATGGCCAGCTGATCTTTGTTCAGTGTCTGGCAGGGAGCAAAAACAATGCTGTCACCGGTGTGCACACCCACAGGGTCAAAGTTTTCCATGTCGCATATGGCAATGGCCTTGTCTGTCTTGTCGCGCATTACTTCAAATTCTATTTCCTGATAGCCTTTTACGCTCTTTTCCACCAGAACCTGATGAACAGGAGACAGGCTGAGGGCGTGTTCCATCATCTCTTTGAACTCGTCCATTGTATCGGCAAAACCGCCGCCTGTGCCGCCCAGTGTGTATGCAGGGCGCAGAACAACCGGCAGGCCTATTCTTTCGGCTGCTTCAATACCTTCCTGCATGGAGTGAACTATTTCACTGGCGATAACCGGCTCGCCCAGCTCCTGGCACATTTCCTTGAACAGCTCTCTGTCCTCGGCTTTTTTGATGGACTCAATCTTTGTACCCAGAACTTCTACCTGACATTCATCCAGCACACCTTTTTCACCCAGCTGTACGCACAGGTTAAGGCCTGTCTGGCCGCCCAGGCCGGGGACGATTGCATCCGGTCTTTCCTTGCGGATAATTCTGGCCACATATTCCAATGTCAGCGGCTCCATATATACCTTGTCCGCCATTTTGGTGTCTGTCATTATTGTGGCGGGGTTGGAGTTTATCAGCACAACCTCGTAACCTTCTTCTTTCAATGCTATACAGGCCTGTGTGCCGGCGTAGTCAAATTCGGCCGCCTGGCCTATAACGATAGGGCCTGAACCTATCACAAGTACTTTTTTAATATCTGTTCTCTTTGGCATAATACAACCTTGCGCTTTTGGCGCTATTCCTCCCTGCTTATATCAATTTATTATATACAAGCTCTCCGTCATAAACGGTAAGCAGTACATCACCTGTAAGTTTTACCCCTTCAAAGGGTGTAAATTTACCCGCAGACACAAACTCCGCCGGGTCAACAACCCACTGTTTCTGTGTATCCACAACAGTGAAGTCGGCTTTCTGACCGATTTTTATTCCCCGGTCAAGGCCGAATATCTTCCTGGGGTTAATGCTCATAATCTCTACCAGCTTTTCCAAGCCGATGTGGCCGGCCTGCACCATGTATGTGTTCACCGCAGCAAAGCTGGTTTCCAGCCCTACGACGCCCATGCTGCTGCCCGCCAGTCCTTTGGTTTTTTCCCGCCGGCTGTGGGGCGCGTGGTCAGTGGCTATAACTTCAATGGTACCGTCTTTTATACCCTGTATCAGTGCATCTCGGTCAGCTGCGCTCCTGATAGGCGGGTTCATTTTAAATCTGCCCTCATCCTGCAAATCCATATCGCAGAAAGCCAGGTAGTGAGGGCCGGTTTCGCAGCTTACTGACAGGCCTTCGGCCTTTGCCTTTCTGACTATATCAACCGTCTCTTTGGTGGATATATGGCACACATGATACTGTACGCCTGTGGCGCGCACCAGCTCCACATCCCTTGCCACCTGCCGGTATTCGCTGGCGCTGGATATTCCTTTGTGTCCGTGCAGGCGGGCGTATTCGCCGTCATGGATATATCCGCCGCACAAAAGGCTTTCATCCTCGCAGTGGGCGACTATCGCCTTTCCGGCCGCTTTTGCCTTTTCCATAGCCCGGCGCATCATATCGGCACTCTGCACACCTTTGCCGTCATCGGAAAAAGCAAAACATTTATCCGCCAGCCGGTCAAAGTCCACCAGCTCCTGCCCCTTTTCCCCTTTGGTAATCGAGGCATAGGGCATAACCTTTATAACTGCGTCGCTGTCTATTATGTCCTGTTCCCGTTTCAGGTTTTCCACACTGTCCGGCACAGGGTTAAGGTTGGGCATACTGCACACAAGGGTGAATCCCCCTCTGGCCGCTGCCCGGCTGCCGCTGGCAATAGTTTCTTTATAAGAAAAACCGGGCTCACGCAGATGTACATGTACATCTGCGAAACCCGGCAATATAAACAAATTATCGGCGTCGGCAACGGGACAACTATCCATGGATATTTTTTCTCCAATCTCTGCAACTATACCGTCTTTAATCAGCATATCAGCTTTTTTAAACCGACCGTCAATATAAACAGTACCGTTTTTAAGCAACAGATTAAGCATAGTTTTCCTTTCCGGGCGGCAAATTTGCAAAGCAAATCCGCCGACACATTTCCTTTTGTCAAAAAATTTAAAATTTGTTTTGCCGGCTTTAATTTATGAAATATATATTATATATATTATATTATCACATTTTTTTGCCGGCGGCTATTGTATTTATGGCAAAAATTCCCTGTCTGATTTTGTGCACAGGGTATGTTTTCAGTCTTTCAGTGCGCGTTCCACCACGGCCATTCTCACAAACACGCCGTTGGACATCTGTTTGAATATTCTGCTCTTTTCACATTCAACGCAGTCATCATCTATTTCAACACCGCGGTTGAACGGTGACGGGTGCATTATTATGGCGTTGGGTTTCATGGCTTTGACCCTGTCCATATTCAGACCAAACTGTTTGTTGTAATCTTCTTTGGTCATTATCATTTCGCCGGACAGCCTTTCGTGCTGTATTCTCAGCAGCATGATAACATCCATCTCTTTTACCGCTTTGTCAAAGTCGATGTAGTTAAAGCCCTCTTCTTTAAACTCGTCCGGGCCGGATGTGTACACTTCCATTCCAAGTCGCTGCATAACCTCGATGTCGGTATGAGCCACACGGGAGTGAACTATATCGCCCACGATGCACACTTTCAGCCCTTCAAATTTGCCAAATTCCTGTTTGATTGTCAGCAGGTCCAGCAGGCTCTGTGTGGGGTGATTGCCTGTGCCGTCACCGCCGGACAGTATAGGCATTTTTATATTTGTCAGCTGCTTGTAGTATTCGTTCTCGCTGTGGCGGATGATAGCTGCGTCGCACCCCAAAGACTCGAAAACTTTTACAGTGTCATAAAAAGTTTCGCCTTTTTTCATGGATGAAACTTCGCTGTTGAAGGTGATAACCTGGCCGCCCAGGCGCATTACCGCCATGGAATAGGAGTTTTGTGTTCTGGTGCTGGGCTCAAAAAAAAGGCTGGCAACAACCTTGCCCTTTGCCGCGTCGCTTTTCTCCCCATTGGCAAACTGCCGGGCTCTGTCCAGAATAGCGTTTATTTCCTCTACACAAAGGCTTGAAAGATCAAATAAGTTTTTCACTTCTTGTTTACCTCCTTAAACGAATACAATATTAAATTACATAAAAAAGCACACACTGCCAAGACAGTGTGTGTTGCCGTTCTTGGCATTTCGATTTATTATATCAAAAGCCTATGCCATTTGCAAGGAAAAATTTTATGTAAATATTTTTGATTTTTTGTATAACTTCGCCAAAAGCAGATTTTTACTTTATTATCTGCGGTTTGAGAAATTTTGACATTTATACATATATAAATTATAATTATGTTAAGAAACCCGGCGCTTTCCGTTAATATTATTAAATTTACATATAGCTATTCCACCTGATATATACAGCACAGAACGGAGGCAAAAACCATGAGTGAAAACCAATACAAATATCAATACCTGTTAAGTTTGCAAAATGTCTTTACCGGAATAGGCATTGCCCTGGCGCGGTGCGCCTTCAACTCGGTAATGTTTTCCGCCGGCCGTTCCGATTTTTCAAATGCCTGGGCGGTGTCGGCAATTTCCGGCTGGGCTTTCGCCTGCCGGCGCATAGGCAGCATAACAGGAAAAGAAGAATACAAGCCTCTACTGCCCGCCCGGGTAAAAAAACGGCTGACAATAATATACCGGCGGTTTATAATCGTTCCTTTCCTTTTATTGGCTGCGTTTCTGGCGTCCTGGGATTTTGCCGGAGAAGATACTATGCTGGCGGCTCTGTATGTTTCCTACGGCGTTATGGGTGCTTTGTCCCTGCTTGTTACATACAGGATTATCAAAAAGGAAAAGCGCAGGCTGACTGAATAAAATCAAAAAGGCGTGGTGTTCCCACGCCTTTTATTTTGTCAAAAGCAAATTTACTTGTCGAAATTACAATTTGTATATATTTTTAAAATTAAACAAATTGTAAAATTATTTTACAACATCGGCAAGGTCCAGTGTCAGGCTGCCGTCATCGGTCAGGAAAGCCGGTACACCCAGGCCGCCTTTGGCTCTTACAGCGTCATATACAGACGGGTTTTCTTCCCTCAGTTTTATAAACCGTTTCATGTCGGCCAGTGAAGCGCTGGCGTTGATAAATTCAAAATCAATTCCTTTGCTTTTCAGCACGGATATGGCATACAGGGTGTCGGGGCAAAGATGTGAACCGTAAACTTTCATTGTAAAAATCCTCCTTTGGTTTGTGATTTCATTATACATTACATTGATTTATCTGTAAAATTGATATATTATATAATATAAATCAAAAAAACTGATAGGTGACTTTATGGAAATCCGCAACATAAAAAGCTTTGTACAGATATGCGCCGACGGCAGTTTTTCCCGGGCGGCAAAAAACCTGGGCTATGCCCAAAGCAGTGTTACCGCCCAGATACAGCGGCTGGAAGAAGAGCTGGGTGTACAGCTGTTTGAAAGGATAAACAAAAGGGTGTATCTCACCGCTGCCGGCAGCCGGTTTTTGGAATATGCGTCGGATATACTGCAAAAAACCCGGCAGATAACCGAAAGGCTGCAAAACGAAAACGGCATTACCGGCAGTCTGAAAATAGGCTGCCTTGAAAGTGTCGGGGTGGCATTTCTGCCCGATGTACTGTCTGCCTTTTCCCGGAAATATCCGTCTGTAAGTCTGTCGGTAACCACCGGCGGATCCCGGCAGCTGCGGGAGGAACTGAAAAACAACAGCCTGGACCTTGCCTGGACTTTTGACCGGCGGCGGCCCGGCGACGGTTTTAGCGTATTGTACGAAAAAAGCCGGCCGCTGTCAGTGGTAGGTGGAAAAAATGCAGTGCGAAACACTGCCATAAAAAATCTGTCCGACCTTTCCGACGAAAGCTTTATATTTGCCGAGCCCGGATGCCAGTACCGAAACCGGCTTACCCAGCGGATGAAAAAAACAGGCCTGCGGCCAAAAGCCGGCTTTGAAATTGACAACACAGAAATAATACGCAACCTGCGGCGGTCGGGGCTGGGGTTTGCATTTCTGCCGGATTTTCTCACCGAAGCCGATGTGCGCCGGGGCAGGCTGGAAAGGCTGCACATTTCGGATTTTTCACCGGTTATGTACAGCCGCATACTGGTGCACAAAAGCAAAACCATATCACCGGCCATATCCGCTTTCCTGCAAACAGCCAAAGAGATTTTCCCGTAAAGGCTCAAATAAAAACCCCGGATTACTCCGGGGTTTTGCTGTATTACTTACAGTATGCCGCAAACGGCCACTGCCTGTTTCATTCTGTTTTTTCCGGCCGCGCCGCCTTCCGCTTTTCATATTTTTCCATACGCTCGAAATAATAATCCACGCCTTTTTTCATCGATATTGTCAGTACTATCTCAAGCATAAATAAAGGAACAAATGCCGCCAAAGCAACCGATATCAAAGTTTCAAGTATTTCCATAACCGCACTCCCTTTCGCGTTTATATTTTCCGTTTTGTATATTTATATTATATCATACCGCCCATCTGCCGCATACTTTCTACCATGTAAAAAAATATATTTCTTTTTTGTATCACATAAACAAAACCCCGGATTTCTCCGGGGTTTTATTATTTTGCTGTAAAAATCAGCCCAGTTCGGGACGGGCGCAGTTGAATGTCTTTTCACCTTCTGCGGCAGTAGCCTTTATATCAGCCTGCCACATGGTGTACCACATCCAGGAACCAAATATATTGTAGCAGTCATAGCCCAGGTTGGACAGAATTCTTTCTGCCACATAGGCGCGCAGACCGCTCTGGCAATGAATATAAACCGGTTTGGATTTGTCCAGCTCTGTGTATCTTTGTCTCAGCAGATGCAGAGGAATGTTGATAAAGCCGGGCACCATACCTCTTTCACATTCTGCTTCGGTACGCACATCCAGTTTTGTCACTTCGTCACCCATAGCCAGTACCTGTTCAAAAGTGGCCACCTTGCTTTCGCCCAGCACCACATTTTCGCCCACATAACCGGCCATGTTTATCGGGTCTTTTGCAGATGAGAACGGTGGTGCGTATGCCAGTTCCAGTTCATGCAGGTCAAACACTGTCATACCTGCCCTGATGGCAACAGCCAGTATATCAATGCGTTTGTCAACGCCGGAATAACCCACAATCTGTCCGCCCAGCACTTTGCCTTCGCCTTTGGTGTACAGCAGTTTCACGCTCATCATCTCCGGGCCCGGATAGTATGCGGCGTGGCTGTTGGTGGCGGAGAAGGATTTGTGATAATCTATGCCCAGGCGCTGACAATCTTTTTCGCTCAGGCCTGTGGAAGCCACTGTCATATCAAACACTTTGGCAATGCTGGTACCCTGAGTACCTTTATATTTTGTCTTTCTGCCTTTGATGTTGTCAGCCACCAGCCTGGCCTGTTTGTTGGCAGGACCTGCCAATGGAATAACAGAATGTTCGCCGCTGACAAAATTCTTTACGCCTATGGCGTCGCCCACTGCCCATATGCCGTCCACATTGGTGTGCAGATATTCGTCCACGATAATTTCACCGCGCTTGCCCAGTTCCACACCGCTGCCGGCCAGGAATGCTGTGGCAGGTTTTACACCGATGGACAGCACAACCATATCGCAGGGCACAAAGCCGCCGTCTGCCAGTACAACGCCGTCAGCGGCAATTTCTTTTGCCAGCTTGCCCAGAGCCAGGGTTACGCCCTTTGCCCTTACATGGCCGTGCAGACCGTGGGCCATATCCATGTCAATATTGGGCATAATGTGGTCGCCGGCCTCCACAATGGTCACATCTATGCCGGCCTCTTTCAGGTTTTCAGCCACTTCAACACCGATAAAGCCGCCGCCGATAACACAGGCAGTAGCCGGTTTTTTCTCATCGATAAAATCCTTTATTGCATATGTGTCCGGGATGTTGCGCAGTGTGAACACAGGCATTTCCTTGCTTATGGTCATGGGCGGAATTACCGGTACCGCACCGGGTGACAGGACCAGTTCGTCATAGGACAGGTCATATTCTGTGCCGTCTGCATGATTTTTCACATGTACGGTTTTGTTTGCGCCGTCCACAGAAACAACTTCGGAAAAAATTCTCACATCAACATTGAATCTTCCGGTAAAGCTGGCCGGTGTCTGCACCAGCAGTTTTTCCTTTTCGGCGATAACACCGCTGATGTAGTAAGGCAGGCCGCAGTTGGCAAAGGAGATAAACTCGCCTTTTTCCAGCATGATAATCTCTGCCTGTTCGTCCAGCCTTCTCAGTCTGGCAGCCGCACCGGCGCCGCCGGCAACACCGCCTACAATTACATATCTCATATTTTATAACCTCCGTTTTATGCGGTTTTGATAATTATATTATCTTTTATACACCTTATTTTGTCAATACGGACAACGATTTTATATGTTTTCTTTCTCCCACAATTTTTGTATATATGTGAAAATTGCACAAATCTTACATTATACACACAATCCGTCGGTCTGTAATACTTTGACCATATAGGCGGAAGATAGATCGCCGTTATGAAATCAAAGCAGTATATACCGCCTCATTTGTATACCTAAACAGCCACTGCATGGCTTTGTTCCTGCATGAATAATATGAAACAGATAAAAAATAATATACTCCGCTGAACACATAGCATTTTCAGCTTTATCGCAACATATCCTGCGCCCCTATAATACTGCCTCGCTGTAAACTCAGGGCAAGCAGGACAAAATTTGTATTTTATTTTTTAATTATATATGTTAAAATAAAGAGTAATGTAATTTCCATAAACGGAGGAAAGAATTGAAACAGGAAAATATACGCAATTTCTGCATAATCGCCCATATTGACCACGGCAAAAGCACACTGGCCGACCGCCTGCTGGAAAAGACCGGTTCGGTGGAAAAAAGGCTGATGGAAGAGCAGCTGCTGGACAACATGGATATAGAACGCGAGCGCGGTATAACCATAAAAGCCCGCGCCGTAACGCTGAACTACACCGCAAAGGACGGTCAGCAGTACGAATTCAATCTTATAGACACCCCCGGCCATGTGGACTTCGGCTATGAGGTCAGCCGCAGTCTGGCCGCCTGCGAAGGAGCCATTTTGGTGGTGGACGCCTCCCAGGGTATCGAGGCCCAGACACTGGCCAACACCTATATGGCGGTGGAGCACAACCTGGAACTGCTTCCGGTGCTGAACAAAATAGACCTGCCCAGCGCCGAGCCAGACAGAATTGCCAACGAAGTGGAAGATATAATAGGTATCCCATGCCTTGATGCGCCCAGAATAAGCGCCAAAATGGGTATAGGTATAGAAGATGTGCTGGAAAGAATAGTCACCGATATACCTGCGCCCAAAGGCGATGCTGACCGGCCGCTGACAGCCCTTATTTTTGACAGCTATTATGACGCATACAAAGGCGTTATCGTGTATGTCAGGGTTATGGACGGCACTCTGAAAGCCGGCCAGCGCATACGCATGATGCAGACCGGTGCCGAATTTGATGTGGTGGAGATAGGCCGCATGGGCGCCCGCGATATGGTGCCCTGCCGGACTCTGTCCGCCGGTGAGGTTGGCTACATCACCGCCAGCATAAAAAGCGTACAGGATACCCGCGTGGGCGACACCGTCACCCTGGCAGAAAACCCTGCCCCGCGGCCGCTGCCAGGCTATAAAAAAGTTACCCCTATGGTGTACTGCGGTATATACCCGGCAGACGGCGCCAGATACGGCGACCTGCGCGATGCGCTGGACAAATTGCAGCTGAATGACGCCTCCCTGGTGTTCGAACCGGAAACCAGTGTGGCGCTGGGCTTTGGCTTCCGCTGCGGTTTTCTGGGTCTGCTGCACCTGGAAATAATCATCGAAAGGCTGGAAAGGGAATTTGACCTGGATCTGGTCACCACCGCCCCCAGCGTTGAATACCGCCTGACTTTGTCCGACGGCAGCCAGCTGATGATAGACAACCCCACCAACTACCCCGACCCGGCCAAGATAGTAAAAAGCGAAGAGCCGATGGTGGATGCGCATATATATACCCCCAAGGATTTTGTGGGCGGACTTATGGAACTGTGCCAGGAGCGCAGAGGCGTATTCCGCGACATGAAATATCTGGACGAAACCAGGGTTGACCTGCACTACGAACTGCCCCTGGGCGAAATTGTATACGACTTTTTTGACTCCATAAAAAGCCGCAGCAAGGGCTACGCCAGCTACGAATATGAATTCAAAGAGTTCGCCCCATCCAAACTGGTGCGCCTGGACATCATGCTCAACGGAGAAATCGTGGATGCTCTGTCGCTGATTGTCCACGCGGACAAAGCTTACGAGCGCGGCAGAAAAATTGCCGAAAAACTGAAAGAAAACATTCCGCGCCAGCTGTTTGAAATACCCATTCAGGCGGCCATCGGCGGCAAGGTTATCGCCCGTGAAACCGTCAAGGCCATGCGCAAGGATGTACTTGCCAAATGTTACGGCGGCGACATAACCAGAAAGAAAAAACTGCTGGAAAAACAGAAAGAGGGCAAGAAAAAAATGCGCCAGCTGGGCACGGTAGAAGTCCCCAGCGAAGCATTCACAGCTGTTCTGAAACTGGACTGATTTATAATTTTTCAAAAGACCTTTTCTACGGAAAGGGTCTTTTATTTTTTAAGTAGAGTTTTATGTTTTGTGCAAAATATAAAAAATATAAAGCCTTTTATTGAAAAATTGTAGTATTTTACAATAAAAAATTACAAAGTTGTTTTTTTGTTGACAACTTTGTGAAGCCGCATTATAATAACACACAACAAACACAAAGGAGGAGCAAAAGATGAAAGCAGCAAGATTTTATTCATACAATAATGCTTTCGGAGGCGCCTGTATGCACGCCTGCTCTTCCCATGCCATGGTTGAATACTTTGCGTATGCCTGCCTTGCGTCGGCATGCGCTTTTGTTTTGGCACTAATATCTGTTATCGCTCTGGGCGCTGTTGTCAGCGTCATTATTTGCGTTGTCATTATTATTACAGGCGACAACAGGATAAGTACCAAAAAAGTATTGCGATTATAGGCAGCAGTTTAAAATTGCCGCGGCTGTACTTCTTTGGAGGTACAGCCGCATTTTTATTTGTCAAAAGCGGGAAACCGTTTTTATATAATCCGCATCAAAACCGGTGTTGATGCGGACAGCCACAACAAATTTTCAGTTATATGTTTTATTACGAGGTGTAAAAATGAAAAAGTTTTTAAGTGTTTTTATGACAGGCGTCATGGCCTGCGGTATGCTTACCGCCTGCTCCGGCAACTCTGATTCCCAAGCTGACGGCAAAGTTTTGTACATCGGCGGCAGCGGTCCGCTGACCGGCGATTACGCCACCTACGGCACATCAGTTAAGCAAGGTGCAGAACTGGCTATGGAAGAGATAAACGCCGCCGGCGGTGTCAACGGTTACACCGTATATGTAAGGGTTGAAGACGACCAGGCAGACCCCCAGCAGGCGGTTTCAGCCTATGCGTCCCTCATGGACGACGGCATGAATGTATCCCTGGGCGGAACTACCTCCGGCGCATGTATTGCAGTCAGCGAAGAGGCATACAAAGACGGCTTGCTGATGCTCACGCCCTCCGGTTCCCAGAAAGAATGCACACAGTATGACAACGGATTCCGCGTATGCTTCCAGGACCCTGACCAGGGCAAATACGCCGCCAAGTTCATCAAAGACAACAATGTGGGCAGCAAAGTAGCCATCCTTTACGAAAAATCCAACGACTATTCTGTCGGCATATACGAAAACTTTGCAGCAACAGCCGAAGAAGTAGGCCTTGAAGTTGTAACAACCCAGGCTTTTACAGACCAGTCCAATCAGGACTTTTCCGTACAGTTGCAGGCTGTAAAAAACAGCGGTGCTGACCTTCTGTTTATGCCTTTTTACGCACAGCAGGCCGCATATGTGTTGACACAGGCAGATAGCATGGGCCTGGATGTGGTGTTCTTCGGCGTTGACGGTATGGACGGCATACTGGAAAAAATCGGCCGGGAAAACCAGCACCTCACCGAAGGTGTTATTCTCCTTACTCCCTTTGCTGCATCTTCCACAAAAGAAAATGTAGCTTCTTTTGTAAACCGGTACAAAGCAAAATACAATGCAGTTCCGGACCAGTTTGCAGCTGATGCCTACGATGCTGTATACGCAATAGTAGAAGCCTTTAAAACAGCCGGTGTTGAAACCGATGACGAAACATTCAATGAAAAAATGATAGCTGCCATGACACAGATAACAGTAGAAGGTGTAACAGGCACAATGCAGTGGACAGCAGACGGTGAGCCCAACAAAGAGGCCACAGCTGTTGTTATAAAAGACGGAGCCTATGTAACATACGAAGATTACACGGCTTAAATCACGAAAACAAAATAAATTCGGGCGGGAAATCACCGCCCGGATTTTCCAACTTTATGATACGGAGTGTATATTATGAACTTTCTTTCCAACCTTATCAGCGGCCTGAGCCTTGGCAGCATATATGCGCTGATAGCCCTGGGGTATACCATGGTTTACGGCATCGCCAAAATGCTCAACTTCGCCCACGGAGATATTATAATGGTGGGCGCTTTCACCTGCGTGGTCTTCATCACCAACATGGGTGTACACCCTGCGGTGGGTGTGCTGGCCAGCGTGGTCGTCTGCGTGACAGTGGGCGTGCTGGTGGAAAGAATAGCCTATAAACCACTTCGCAGTGCACCTCCCCTTTCGGTGCTTATCACTGCCATCGGTGTCAGCTACTTCCTGCAAAGCCTGGCGCAGCTGATATTTGGCACCAACCAGAGAAGCTTTCCCAAATTTATATCCCTGTCTCCGATAGCCATAGGGCAGCTTACAATAAAAGGCGAAAGCTTGGTGACAATGGCGGTGACCGTCGTAATAATGATCGCCCTTACGCTGTTTATATCCAAAACCAGAATGGGCAAAGCCATGCGTGCCGTTTCAGAAGACAAGCAAGCCGCAGAGCTTATGGGTATCAGCGTGAACCGCACCATTACAATCACCTTTGCCATCGGCAGTGCCCTGGCCAGCGTGGCCGGCAGCTTTTACGGCCTTACATATGGTTTTGTAGGCCCTTATTCCGGCTCCATGCCCGGCATCAAAGCCTTTGTTGCAGCTGTTTTCGGCGGTATAGGCAGCATCCCCGGCGCCATGCTGGGCGGTATACTGCTGGGAGTTATAGAAAACATGGCCAAGGCCTATATATCAACCGAACTGTCTGACGCCATTGTTTTCGGCGTCCTGATTGCAGTACTGCTGATAAAGCCCACAGGGCTTCTGGGCAAAAAGACAAATGAAAAAGTTTAGGGAGGGCATATGAAAAAGAATATATTTCAAAGCATGAAAAAAACAAGCCGAAAAAACCTTGTTACCTACCTTATATGTTTTTCGTTTTTTGCTGCGGTTCAGATAATGGACATCACAGACAATCTTACCAGGCACTTTTCCAGTCTGCTGGTACCTATATGCATAAATGTAATACTGGCAGTATCTTTAAACCTTGTAATCGGCTTTCTGGGCGAGTTGTCACTGGGACATGCCGGTTTTATGTCGGTAGGAGCCTATGCAGGGTGTCTGTTTGCCATCAGGTTCAAGGAAATTTTGCCTGCGGCAGTGCGTTTTCCGCTGGCAATGCTGGTGGGCGGACTGTGCGCGGCGCTGTTCGGACTGCTGGTAGGCATACCGGTACTGCGCCTGAAAGGCGACTATCTGGCAATAGTTACACTGGCATTTGGCGAGATACTGCGCAGCGTTATAATCAATCTCAACTTCACCGGCGGAGCTTCCGGCCTGAAAGGCACTCCGCAGGACGCCACCTTTACGGCAGGTTTTGCCGCTGTTATACTGACATTGTTTGTAATCCTTAACCTGGCTGATTCAAAGCACGGCCGCGCCATAATGTCACTGCGCGAAAATGCCATCGCCGCTTCTTCGGTGGGCATAAACGCCAACGGTTACAAACTGCTGGTTTTCAGCCTGTCGGCATTTTTTGCCGGCGTTGCCGGAGTTTTGTACGGAAGCAGTGTGTCAATACTCTCCGCCTCTACCTTTGACTACAACAAATCCATAGAAATACTGGTTATGGTGGTACTGGGCGGCATGGGCAGTGTGCGCGGAAGCGTTATAGCCGCTGCGCTGATAACAGTTTTGCCCGAAAGCATGCGCGCCCTGGCAGATTACCGCATGCTGATATACGCACTGGCCCTTATTGTTATGATGATACTGGGCACCAGTGAAAAATTTATGCTTTTGAGACACACCCTGTCTCCCAGGCGCCTGCGGTCAAGGGCAGTAAAATATTTCAGATATAAAAAGGAGGGGCAGAATAATGGCTGACAGAATAATGGTACCATTTCCCAGCAACGCCATTGTGCCGCGCAAAGATGCGGATAAAAGGCCGGTGCTGGAAGCTCATCATCTTGGTATAGATTTCGGCGGCCTGACTGCGGTGGAAGATTTCAACCTCACCATAGGCCGCAGTGAAATAGCCGGCCTTATCGGCCCCAACGGTGCAGGCAAAACCACTGTTTTCAACCTGCTGACCAGCGTTTATCAGCCCACCCGCGGCACAATACTGCTGGACGGCTACGACACCAAAGGCAAAAACAGTTTTCAGGTGAATAAAATGGGCATCGCCCGCACATTTCAGAACATCAGGCTGTTTGCCAACATGTCTGTGCTGGACAATGTAAAGGTGGGCCTGCACAACAAAATAAAAACCTCTTTCTCCGCCAGTGTCACCCATCTTTTCGGATATTCACAGGCGGAAAAGGCGGCTGACCGGAAGGCCCTGGAGCTGCTGGACTTTTTCTCCATGGCCGATATGCGCCATATGCCGGCCGGAGCGCTGCCCTACGGTGACCAGCGCAGGCTGGAAATAGTTCGCGCACTGGCAACACAGCCCAAAATACTTCTGCTGGACGAGCCGGCCGCAGGTATGAATCCATCCGAAACAGCCCGGTTGATGGAAAACATACGCCGTATACGCGATGAGTTTGATATAGCGGTACTTCTGATAGAGCATGATATGAATCTGGTTATGGGAATATGCGAAGGAATATGTGTGCTCAACTACGGTCGTGTAATAGCCAAAGGCACGCCGCGGCAGATAAAATCCAACCCGAAGGTAATCGAGGCTTATTTAGGAAAAAAGGCGGAGGAGAAAAATGCTTAAAGTAGACAATCTGAATGTATATTACGGCAAAATCCACGCCGTCAAAAACCTGTCTTTCCAGGTAAACGAAGGGGAAATTGTATCCCTTATAGGCGCCAACGGTGCCGGAAAATCCACCACTCTGAAAACCATATCCGGTCTGCTGCGTCCCAAAAGCGGCAGCATAACATTTCTTGGCAAAGACATAACCAAAACACCCAGCCACAGCCTGCCGGCCATGGGAATGGCTCATGTTCCGGAGGGGCGCAGGGTATTTTTGCAGATGAGCGTACAGGAAAATCTGGAAATGGGCGCTTTTACACGCAGCGGTGATATATCCCGGGATATACAGGATATATACAGGCGTTTTCCCCGTCTGGAAGAAAGAAAAAACCAGCCGGCCGGCACCCTTTCCGGCGGTGAGCAGCAGATGCTGGCCATGGGCAGAGCCATGATGAGCAAGCCCAGGCTGCTGATACTGGATGAACCTTCCATGGGGCTGGCACCGATATTGGTCCAGCAGATTTTTGATATAATCAAAGAGCTGCACCGGCAGGGCACAACCATTCTGCTGGTAGAGCAAAACGCCGAAATGGCGCTGTCCATCGCCCACCGCGCCTATGTACTGGAAAGCGGCAGAATAGTGCTTTCCGGCACCGGCAAACAGCTGAGCGAAAGCGAAGACATCAAAAAAGCCTATCTCGGAGGTCACTGAAACCAGGCAATAAAAATATATAAAACAAAAACACCGGATAACTCCGGTGTTTTTTTGTTTTTTGCTTATAGTATATTTTATGCCACATCTGCGTGCTTGAAAAATCTTACAAGCACAACCACTGCGGCAATGGCAAGGAACAGTTCCGTGATGGTTCTTGCCCAGGCCAGTCCATACAACGGATAAATTATATTCAG
Organism: uncultured Oscillospiraceae bacterium; assembly: GCA_949297385.1. Classification (GTDB taxonomy): domain Bacteria; phylum Bacillota; class Clostridia; order Oscillospirales; family Ruminococcaceae; genus RGIG3102. Next base: position 7,297 of record CASFSP010000067.1, on the reverse strand, counting down.
TATGTACAAGGCCGGTATTTCCAGTATGATTTTTCTCAGTATTGCAAATACAAAGGCCATTTTACCCATACCGCAGGCCTGGAACACACCAACCGCCAAAAAGTCGATACACATAAGGGGCAATGACAGGCTCATGGCTTTCAGGAATGCAGAGCCGTAATCAACTATCGTCCGGTTCTTCATAAACATCTGAACCAGCTGGCCGGAGAAGAAGAAATAAACCGCTGTCATAACTGCCAGGAAGCTGAGGGATACCTTTGTCGCCAGAGTCAAAGCATTTTTCATTCTTTCATAATTTCTGCTGGCGTAAGTATAGCTTATCAGCGGCATGATGCCCTGTGAAAAGCCCAGGGCTATCTGCATTGGAACCATATGTATTTTCTGGGAAATGCCCATGGCTGCCACAGCGTCGGCACCGAATACCGCAGTAAAGTTGTTCAGAACCGTCATGCCCGTAACATTTAACAGGTTCTGTATGGCGGCCGGTATACCAACAGCACAAACCCCTACGACTATGACCCTGTTAAAGCTGAACATTCTGGGGTTTACGCTTACAAATGTATTGCCCCTCTTTACAAACAGCAGTACCGCAAAGTACAGACAGGCAAAGACATTTGATATACAGGTGGCCAGGCCGGCGCCTGCCGCACCCATGCCCAGGCCCCAGGGCATTACAAATATAGGGTCAAGGATTATGTTCAGTACACATCCGCTCATGGTACCTATGCTGGCGTGCATGGACGCGCCCTCTGCACGCACCATATATGCCATAACAACATTCAGTATGGCAGGGGTAGCACCAAAGGTAACCGTCCACAGCAGATACTGGGATGTGGCAGTTGCCGTCCGGGCATCTGTACCCAGTATTTTCAGCATCGGCCGGGAAAATATTGTGTAGAAAACTGAAAACAGTATACCGCTTATTATAGCACAATAAAAACCAAAAGCGCTGCTGCGCTTTACAGTGTCATAGTCTTTTCTGCCCAAAGCGCGGCTCATCATACTGGATGCACCGACACCAAACAGGTTGTTCACCGCATTAAATGCCAGCATCAACGGGGCGGCCAGTGTAACTGCCGCATTCTGTATCGGGTCATTGAGCATACCTACAAAATATGTGTCCGCCAGGTTGTAAATAACCATTACAAGGCTGCTTATAACAGTGGGCACAGCTAAATTCATAACGGCCTTTGGAATGGGCATGGTTTCGAAAAGCCGCAACTTTTTACTATCGTCCATAGTTTTACCTCCTCAAAATAATAAATTTCATTATTTCACAATTTTATGACCGAAATTTGAAAAATTTGTTAAAACAAAAAATAAACGGCGGGGTTTATTTTATCCCGCCGTTTCATTTTGCTTTTGGAGCAGATATATTTTATTTGAACTTTACAGCAGTTCCGTAGCATATAACCTCTGCCGCACCGGCCATAACAGCTGATGAAGCATATCTCATGGCCACAACAGCATCGGCACCCAGCCGCTGGGCTTCTTCAACCATTCTTTTTGTGGCTATTGCCCTGGCTTCATTCATCATTTCGGTATAAGATTTCAGCTCTCCGCCCACCAGGGTTTTCAGACCCTGGGAAATATCTTTGAACATATCCTTGCTCTGTATGGTGCTTCCTTTTACAAGGCCCAGCATCTCCAGCTCTTTTCCACTTATGTATTCAGTAGTTACTAATATCATCGTCGTCACCTTTCTCTATCTCGTCCAATCTTTCCAGCAGCATCTGTGTCATGGTGTATATCAGCCACAGCGGCACTATCAGAAGCAATGCTTTGACCAGGAAAAATTCCACCCGTGCCGCAATAAGGAAAACATAAACCAGCAAATATAAAATTATAACGGCTGCTGCAATAATGGGCGCAATCTTTTTCCTCATCCGCATATCTCCAAAAGTCAAAATATCATATACCCGCAGTTTACCACAGTGAAATGATGCGGTCAATGACATGTCGTCATATTTCACCCATATATCATAAATAATTTACAGACTGAAAACATCTGCCCCCAGCCGCCCGGGCAGGCCGGCGTCATGTGTTATCACCAAAAGCAGCCTTCCTTTTACATTTTCCTGTACCAGTTTCACAGTGTTCTTCAGGGTCTCTTCATCCAGACCTTTGAAAGGCTCATCAAAAACCAGTATATCACTGTCCGAAGCAAGCGCCCTGACTATCGCCACCCTGCGTCTTTGTCCGCCGGACAGTTCCTTTACCGGCCTGTATATATCTTCCTGCAAAAGCCCCGATTTCAGTAAAAGCCGGCGCACCACATCACTGTCCACCTTTTCATCGGCCACCGCCACATTCATAAAGGCAGAAAGGTCTTCGCACAGTCTGTCCTCCTGAAATACAGTAGAAAACCTCTTGCCCTCCGTTCCGCTTATGCACCCATCGTCGGCCTTTTCCAGGCCCATTATTATTGACACCAGTGTGGTTTTTCCGGCGCCGGAAGGTGCCATTATACACAGTGGACGGCTGTTGTCAGCCGTAAAACTGACATTTTGAAGAACCGGTGTTCCGTCATAGCTTTTGCTTAAATTCCTGACTGTTATCTTTATTTTCTTTTCCATATCAGCGGCCGCCTTTCCTTGCCAAAAATCCCCGGCTTATTTTCGAATTTACAACCCCAAGTATCTTTAAAAACAGCCTTTCCGCTGCTATGCTGATAATTATAATAACCAGCGTCCATGCAAAGGTTTGTGGCGTGTTGAGATAAAGCTTTGTGGAGTACAGCCGGTCGCCTATGGAGCCCCGCGGCAGGCCGATAACCTCGGCCGCTATACCGCTTTTCCAGCAAAGTCCCAGTGCCGTTGTGCACGCAGCAGTAAAATAGGGCAAAACCCGCGGAAGGTATATATATAGGGCCCTGTTTCTGGCGCTCATACGGAAGACTGCCGCCATTTCCAGCAGTTTTTTATCCACATTCATAAAGCCTTGCAGCATATTGGAATAAACTATCGGCATGGCCATAAGAAATGATATAAACACCGACAGATTTTTCCCCGAAACCCACAGAAGAGCCAATATTATAAATGAAGCCACAGGAGCAGCCTTGACCGCATACAAAAACGGTGACAGCAGCATCCTTATCCGCTCCAGCCTGGCAGACAATGCTGCCAGAACCAGCCCTGCCGTTATCCCCAGGACAAATCCGGCTGCAATCCTTACTATGGAAAATGCTATTGTATGCCAAAACGCTGATTCCCCCACAAGGGAAACCAGCGCCTGCATTGTTGCCGCCGGTGAAGCAAGCAGAACCTCTTTGCCGATTTTCAGCGCAAGGATCTGCCACAGCCCCAGCCAGAACAGCAGCACAAATATTTTTTTAATCAAATTTTCAGCCCATGTAATAGAAGGCTTCATCCGGTACATTTCCTCCCACTGATTCCGGGTTCCGTTCAAACAGTACATTCAGATAGCTGTTTACCATATCCTTCATCTCCCGGCCGCTGACATAGGTTATGTTGCACATAGGTATGGCTTTCTGGGCCAGGGGCCGTTTGGCGATGATTTCGTATTTTGCCACCAGCTCGGCAGCAGCTTCCACATTTTCGTTTACATACTGTGTTGATGCGGCGTAATCTTCCAGGAATTTGTCAAAAGCCGCTTTGTTTTCTTCAATAAATGATTTTCTTGCCACCAGCACGCCGGTAACCAGGTCTTCGTCAGAAACTTTTGACCACTCTTCTGTCATATCCAAAGCAATTTTTACATTTTCATTCTGAGCCATAACAGCTGTAACATAGGGCTGCGGCAGCATGGCAATCATATCGCCGTCAGCAGCTGCCAGAAGGCTGCCCACCTCTGTGGCTTCGCTCTTGTACTCTATTGTTACATCTTTGTCCGGGTCAATGCCGTTTTCCTGCAATATATAGCGCAGTGTATATTCCGGTGTGGTGCCTTTGCCTGTGGTGTATATGGTCTTGCCTTTCAGGTCAGCAATGCTCTGCACACTGTCGCCTGTCTGGACCATATACAGTACACCAAGGGTGTTTACTGCTGCAATCTGCACTTCACCTTCGGTTTTCCGGTACAGTGTGGCTGCCACATTGGCCGGCAGTGCCGCTACATCCAGCTGGCCCTGTATCAGCAACGGCATAACTTCGTTGGCTGTGCCGTACATTGACACATTATACTTGTTGCCGGTGTATGCGATATCGGCATTGTTTTTCTCTGCATCGTCCATCAGTTTTACCATGCCCATGGTTGTGGGGCCTTTAAGGCCGGCTATTGCAAAAGTCACGCCGACTTCTGCCTGTGACTGAGACTGCGACTGTGATTCATCCTGAGAACAGGCGGAAAACAATCCCAAACACATCACCAAAGCCAGTGCAACACTTAAAACTTTTTTCATTTTGTGTATCCTCTCTTTCAGCTGTGCTGTTTTTTCCGATACATTATATCACACCGACCGTCAAAATTTGGTTGCCGTAGCAACATTATATCAAATTTGTTAAAAATAAAACAAATCAGGCCTATGGCTTAAATTTTTTTATACACAATCGGCATATCAAATCCAAAAGTGCGTCTGCCATTTACTTCCATGCTCTCGCTGACCTCCAGAAATTCCGGGGAAAATCTTTCATAAAGGGTAAATTTCAGCACAGGGCTGAACATGCTTACACTTCCGCCTTCCCACACGCCATCTTTCAGGCTGTATACTGCCGGGGTAAATTTTGCAGAAGGTTTAAGGTCTGCATAATCCACAACCGGCATATTTTCATAGGTAAATGAAGCCTTTTCACAGCCTTCGGGCAGTTCATAGGATGTGAGTTTTATATTCTCACCCTCCTGTGTAAACAAAAACAGGTTAGCCAGTCGGTTTTCCTTGCCGGACATAGCATAGCTGCTTTCTTCCACCATAAACACACCGTCAAAGTCTGCCGGCAGATTTTTTATCTTGTCGTTGCATGCGGTATTTTTATGTTTTGAAAAAGGAAAGTTTGTAACACCGTCTTTTTCCAGCGCTTCCATCTGCTGTCTGTTGTCAAAATCTCCTGTGAGTATTTCCATAAAGCTGTCTAAATTTTTCATATCAAATCCTCCTTGGTATTGTTCATCTTATAATCACGGCAGTATACACCTTTTGTTCGGCTTTGTCATCTGTTTTCACAGCTGTTTCACATAAAACAGCGTTTTTTTCATTTTCGTCACAATTTCGCACATAAAAATAAAATACAAATGTAAAATCACCACTTTTCATCAGACAGCGTAGAATGGATTGGAGGTGATTTTTTGAAAACAAAATTTTTTATTTCAATTTTCCTGGGACTGGCCTGGCTGTCAGTTTCACTGTTTTTTGCAGTGGGCTGGGCCCGGGGAATTTCATATATTCTTCCGCCGCTGTATGTGTGGTGGGTAATCGGCGGCATTGCACTGCTGCCGGGATTTCTGATGTGTGCGATATTCATTTCCAATCTTATGCACCGCAAACCCGTGAAATATCCTCATACGACGCAGGATATATCAGTAATAATATGTGCCCGAAATGAAGAAGGTAATATCAGCCGCTGCATACGCTCGGTATTAAACCGGGAATATGACGGAAATATCTGTATTATAGTGGCAGACAACGCTTCAACCGACGGCACAAAGGAGCAAATCAAAAAACTTTCCCTGTGTCCGCCGCCCGGCCGATGTGTAAAGTATATATACTGTGAAAAACCGGGCAAAGCCAACGCCCTCAATGCCGGGCTTGCCCATGTGTGCACAAAGTATTTTATCACCCTGGATGCGGACACCTACCTGGAAAAACATGCTGTGCAAAAAATAATTAACCGTATATCCGCCGCAGACTGCGCCTGCGTAGCCGGTAACCTGTTTGTATCCAACACAAAGGAATCCCCTGCGGCGGCAATGCAAAGCTATGATTATCTGATGAGCATCGCCTCAGTAAAACGCTTTCAGGGAAGCCACCGTTCCACGCTGGTGGCTCAGGGGGTATTCAGTGCTTTCCTTACCGAAGCTGTGCGCCGGGTTGGCGGCTGGCAGGATGTGATGGGCGAAGACATTGTACTTACCTATAAACTTCTTGAAAAGGGACTGCCGTCAGAATACGAACCGGCGGCAGCAGCGTATACAACAGTTCCCTCATCATTCAGCGGCCTGTACAGCCAGCGCAAACGCTGGGCAACCGGAATGCTGGAAGGTCTGCGTGCTGTTCCACCCTGGAAACAGCCCAAATTTTTCTCAAAATATTTTACCGGTGTAAACCTTTGTGTAATTTATCTTGATCTGGCATTTTTGTTCGGCTTTATACCAGGCATTATCCTTGCCCTTATGGGGTATTGCTACATAGTGGGAATACTTACCCTGTTATATCTGGCCGTCAGCATATTGCTTTATATAAATATGTATATATATCAAAAAAGGCTGAACATTCCCTTTGAAAACAGTCTGGCCGGATTTATCGGTTTCATTCTGTTTTTCCAAATTATCCAAAGCACTGCCGCAGTGCACGGGTATACAGTCGGCGCGCTGGGAAGGAAGGCAGAATGGAAATGAAGCGCAAAAACTTTACATTCTGCCTGGCAGTTTTTCTGCTAATCCTACTTACCACCGCAATGCTGTATTTTTATATTACCCGCCGCCTGCGCAGAGAACAGTGTGATACTGTGCCGGATCCCTGCCGCCCGGCTGTGGCCATAACTTTTAATGACGGCCCCGACCCTGAGTACACCCCCGGGTGCTGGATATTTTATACCGGCATAATGCGCCGGCCACATTTTTCCTCGTGGGGGAAAATGTTTCTGAAAACAAACTGCTGGTAAAAGAGATTGCCGCCGCAGGCCATGAAATAGGCAATCATACCTATTCTCACTGCGACCTGTCAACACTGGCCGGCCGGCAGGTGACACAGGAAATAGATGATATGCGACGGGAACTGCAAAAAGTCCTGCCATATTATGAAATAAAATATTTCCGCCCTCCCTACGGCCGATACACCTTACAGACAGAACAGGCCGCCGGTATGGATATGGCCCTGTGGACAGCCGACAGCGGTGACTGGGAAAGCCCGTGTGCAGATGACATATACCGTAACTCCACCACTGACATAAAGAGTGGTGATGTGATAATTTTTCACGATGACAACAGGCAGACAGTCCGGACCCTGGATGACATACTGACCATCCTTGAACAGAAGGGCTTTCAGTTTGTCACACTGTCACAGCTGCGGGAAATCAAAAAGTAAATCAAAAAACAAAAAAGCCCTGAAAAACAGGGCTTTTTGCTTTGTTGGCGGAGATGGTGGGATTCGAACCCACGTGACGCTCATCGCGCCAAAACGATT
>CASFSP010000066.1 GCA_949297385.1 uncultured Oscillospiraceae bacterium | reverse complement strand
ATTCTTTAACCACTTTATCGAATCGGTGGTATTTTTCCCCTATATGCTGTGGGCGCTGGACGAATTTGTCTACAACAAAAAAAGAGGATTTTTCCCGCTGATTGTGGCGCTGAATTTGGTAAACAACTACTTTTTCTTTATCGGACAGGTGGTTTTCCTGTTTATATACTTCGGCGCAAAAGTAGTTTCAAAGGAATACAAGGTATCTTTAAAAGAATTTTTCAATTTGGCTTTCGAGGCGGTGTGCGGCTGCTTTATGGGCATTGTGCTGTTTGTGCCGTCGCTGGTGTCAATACTGCAAAACCCCCGTGTAAGCCAGAGCAACTCCGGCTTTGGCCTGTGGCTGTACGGCAATGTACAGCAGTATTTTGCCATACTCTCCTCTGCCCTTCTGCCGCCGGACCCGCCCTATATCCCCTCGCTGTTCACCCAGGGTGCAATAAAATGGACCAGCCTGTCCGCCTTTGTGGCGCTGGGCGCCCTGTTCGGATTTTTTGTATTTCTTAAATACCGCAGGCGCAGCGCGTTTTTCAAGACCTTTGCCATCTGCGTTGTCTGCGCCTTTGTCCCGGTGCTCAACAGCATGTTTTACGCTTTCAACTCCTCATACTACGCCAGGTGGTTTTATATGCCGCTGCTGATGCTGGCAGCGATGAACATGCAAAGCTTTGCCATGGACAAAAAACAGATCTATCATGGCCTGAAAATAACCGCCTGTCTCACCGCTGTTCTGCTGGTTTTCGGTCTGACACCTGTAAAGGATGAAGAAAACTTTTTCATAGGGCTGGCGGACCAGGTCGCCATATACTGGCTTAATATTCTTATAGCATTTCTCAGCCTTTACCTGGCATATTTTATTGTGCGCAACTGGCACCAAAGCAGGCTGTACACCCAAAAACTGCTGGGCGGCGCATTGTGCGTCATAATGCTGTTTTCGGTTTTGCACATGGGTCTGACCAAAATGCCCCAGTGGGATGCGGACAAACTGTACAAACCCCAAAACTACGATATACTGGACAATTTTGGCTTTGAGGACGAAATGCTGAACTACCGCATGGACACCTTCAACTGTTATGACAATCTGTCACTGTTTACCGGGGTGCCCTGCCTGCAATTTTTCAACAGTACTGTTTCGCCGTCCATAATGGAATTTTACCCGGCAGTGGGTGTAAAAAGAGATGTATCTTCCAAGCCGCCCCGGTCCATGTATCGGCTGCGCAGCCTGCTGAGCGTAAAATACATTGTCATGCCTAACTGGGAAGAAGAAAATTTCAAAACTGAAAGCAACCTGATGGGCTATACCAAAATACACCAGTCCTACCCCTACACCATATATCAGAACACAAATTTCATACCCATGGGCTTTGTTTACGACAAATACATTGAGATGGAACAGCTGGAAAGCGTAAACTCTTCAAACCGCGCCTTTGTGCTTCTGCGCGCCATACAGGTGGAAGAAGAAGTGCTGGAAAAATACAACCTGGAACTGGAAGAGCTGGGCGGCCAGGATACTTTTGATTTCAGCTATGAAACATTTATACGGGACATTGTAGACAGACAGGCAGGTGCTTCCTACTATTTTCAACAAACAGATGACGGATTTGAGTGTAAAATAAATATGGGGAAGGACAATCTGGTGTTTTTCTCCGTGCCTTATGACGAAGGCTTTACCGCCTATGTAAACGGACAGGAAACAGAGGTTATAAAGGTCAACTGCGGCCTGAGCGCCGTTTATGCCCCTCAGGGGGACAACACCATAATATTTGAATACCGAACCCCTTACCTTAACCTGGGCATCGCCCTGTGTGCCGGAGGATTTGCGGTATACCGGGTATATATGATAATTCTTAAAACCAAAAAGGAGAAAAAATGAGCGAGATAAATACAACCGCCGAAAAAGTGTTCTGCACCGACATGGGTGCTGTGCTGTCAAAGGAATTTTCCGTAAAGCCCTGGCAGATTGAAAACACCATAGGCCTGCTGGACGAAGGGGCAACCATTCCCTTTATCGCCAGGTACAGAAAGGAAAAAACCGGCGAACTGGACGACCAGACAATACGCAATATTTCAGAACGCCTTGCCTATCTGCGCGGACTGGACGAAAGAAAGCAGGAAGTGTACAACGCCATAGCCGCCCAGGACAAGATGACGGCAGAAATTGAAAAAAGTATAGAGGCCGCATCCACCCTGGCGGCGGTGGAAGATATATACCGCCCTTACAAACCCAAAAGAAAAACCAGGGCAAGTATCGCCAGAGAAAAAGGACTGGAACCCCTGGCACAGCTGTTACTGGCCCAGGACAAAGCCACTGACATACAGCGGCGGGCCCGGGAGTATGTAAACAGCGAAAAAGGCGTGGACAGTGCCCGGGATGCCCTGTCCGGCGCCAGCGATATAATTGCCGAAATCATATCCGACGATGCAAAGGTGAGAGCAGTGCTGAAAAGGCTGTACCGGCGCACAGCCAGCCTGTCCAGCAAGGGCGACGAAGAAAAAGACAGTGTTTACAGCCAATACTATGATTTTTCCCAGCCTGTAAACAAAATCGCCCCTCACAGGGTGCTGGCAGTAAACCGCGGCGAAAAAGAAGGCTTCCTGAAAGTAAGCATTGATGTTGACCGGCCCGCCGCAGTAAATGAAATAGAAAAATTATATGTAAAAAACGACAGTCAGTGCCGGCAGCTGGTAAAACAGGCGGCCGCAGACAGCTATTCCCGCCTTATTCACCCCAGCCTGGAAACCGAACTGAGAGGACGGCTGACTGACATTGCCGACAAAGGAGCAATAAAACTGTTTGCCGATAACCTGAGACAGCTGCTGCTGACACCGCCGGTAAAAGGCAAAGTGTGCCTGGCGCTGGACCCGGGTTACCGCACCGGCTGCAAAATGGCGGTGGTTGACCCCACCGGCAAGGTGCTGGATGTGGGTGTTGTTTACATGACACTGCCCAACCACAACAAGGCACTGGCGGAAAAGACACTGAAAGATCTTATAAAAAAGCATGATGTGGATATAATATCCATCGGCAACGGCACCGCCACCAAGGAAACAGAACTGTTTGTGGCAAACCTTATAAAAACACTGGACAAAAAAGTGAGCTATATGGTTGTCAGCGAAGCCGGCGCTTCGGTTTACTCCGCTTCCAAGCTGGCCGCGGCCGAATTTCCCGACTATGATGTTTCACTGCGCAGCGCTGTTTCCATAGCCCGCCGCTTGCAGGACCCGCTGGCAGAGCTGGTAAAAATTGACCCGAAATCCATCGGCGTGGGCCAGTATCAGCACGATATGCCAAAAGCGCGGCTGGAAGAAAGCCTGGACGGTGTGGTGGAATACTGTGTAAACACCGTTGGTGTTGACCTGAACACCGCCAGCCGGCCGCTGTTGGAAAGGGTATCCGGCCTGAACAAGACCATAGCCAAAAACATTGTGGCTTACCGCGAGGAAAACGGCCGGTTTACCAAAAGAAGCCAGCTGATGAAGGTCAGCAAACTGGGGCCGAAAGCCTATCAGATGAGCGCCGGCTTTCTGCGTATACCTGATGCTCCAAACAAGCTGGACTCCTCTTCTGTTCACCCGGAAAGCTATGAAGCGGCAAAACAGCTGCTGAAAATCACCGGATACAGCGAAAATGACATCGGCACACCGGCTATCGCAAATTTGCAGGCCGATGTGGAAAAAGCCGGTATGGAAACTTTGGCAGAACAACTGGGAATAGGTGTGCGGACATTAAAAGATATTGTCAGCGAGCTGATAAAGCCCGGCAGGGACATGCGTGACGAACTGCCCAGCCCCCTGCTGCGCAAAGATGTGCTGGATATAAACGACCTGAAAGCCGGAATGCAGCTGAAAGGTACCGTGCGAAATGTTATCGACTTCGGCGCTTTTGTGGACATAGGCGTACACCAGGATGGTCTGGT
>CASFSP010000065.1 GCA_949297385.1 uncultured Oscillospiraceae bacterium | reverse complement strand
CACCGGCAGTACCCGCAGATCAGCCGCACCACAGTTTACCGCAATCTCAACAAACTGTGTGAGGGCGGGCAGCTGTACAGGGTAAAGGTGTTTGGCTCTGCGGACAGATACGACCACCGCACCGGCGGACATTATCATTTTATATGTAATGAATGCGGTCAGTTATGCGATTTGGAACTGCCTTATATGGACCAGATAAACCGCATGTGCGCCGGAATGGACGGCAGGCAGATAAACGACCATCAGATACTTTTTGACGGCGTGTGCCGGGACTGTCTTGAAAAAGCCAAAAACCGTTTGAAAAGCAAACGGTGATTTATATAGGAGGATATAACTATGAATTTGAAAGGCACAAAAACAGAAGCAAACCTGATGGCAGCTTTCGCCGGTGAAAGCCAGGCCAGAAATAAATACACATACTATGCTTCTAAAGCTAAGAAAGAGGGCTACAACCAGATCGCTGACCTGTTCCTGGAAACAGCCAACAACGAAAAGGAACACGCAAAACTGTGGTTCAAGCTGCTGCACAACGACGAAATTCCGTCAACTGTTGAAAACCTGAAAGATGCAGCCGCAGGCGAAAACTACGAACACACAGAAATGTATCGTGTTATGGCCGAAGAAGCAAAAGAAGAAGGCTTTACAAAAATTGCCTATCTGTTCGAAGCCGTAGGCAAAATTGAAAAAGACCACGAAGAAAGATACCTGAAACTGCTGGCCAATGTTGAAGGCGGCAAAGTATTTGAAAAAGAAGAACAGGTTGCATGGTACTGCTCCAACTGCGGCCATGTACACTACGGCCTGAAAGCTCCGGCTGTTTGCCCTGTTTGCGCACATCCCCAGGCATTTTTCGAAGTTAAAAAATCCAACTTCTAATATTATCCAGTCAAAAAGCCCGGCAAATCCGGGCTTTTTTATTTTTTGTGCAATATAAATATAATATAGATATATAATTGTCTGTTTCCAACAATTTTCTGTTAAAGATTGTACACTCTTCTTTACAAAACCATTTTAAGAGATTATTATATATCTGTGTCGATTATTGACAAATAATGATAATTGGAGCAAGTTAAAATGAAAAGATTATTGGCATTGATAATGGCTTTTGCCTTTGTTCTTTCCCTGGCCGGCTGTGTTCCGGCTCCGGACGGCTCACAGGACGGCGGACGGGGCGAACCCACCCCCACACCAAGGCAGTATTTCCCCAACCCCTTTACAGGTGAAGAGAAAACAGTCGACTTCCCAGAAGGACAACGTGCAATTGCCATAATGATAAACAACATTTCTGTTTCCCGCCCGCACAGAGGCATATCACAGGCATCTATCCTGTTTGAAAGCAAGGTAGAAGGCGGTATAACCAGATTTATGGGCATTTTTGAAGATTACACTACTTTGGAGGATGTGGGCCCGGTGCGTTCTGCCCGTGACCAGTTCTTCCAGTGGGCTCTGCCATGGCAGCCCCTTTACTGCCATATCGGCCGCAGCGGCATCACACAGACATATATAGATACCTTCGACTATAACGACCTGGACCTGAACGGCTATGTGACACAGTTTACATACCAGCGCAGCCGCCCGGGATACGACACAGAGCACACCTCCTATACCAACGGTCAGCTGTTGCAGGAAGTTGTGGCCAAAAAAGGCTATGATATGGAAAGAACATATGCCGAACCGGTGTTCAACTTTGTACCTTATGACAACGGCAACGACGGTTTCAGGGAGCTGAACGGTGAAAGCGCAACCGAAGTTTCCATAGTTCATTCTGCATCTTACCGCACATATTTTGATTATGATGCTGCCAACAGAAGATATCTGATGAGCATGTACAACAGCAGCAAGAAGACCCGCGAAGCTACCATTGACGAAAACAACGGTCAGCAGCTGGGCTTTGAAAATGTTATAGTTGCCTTTGCAGATATAACCACATATCCCTATCCGGGCGGAAACCTGGACAAAAACGGCAATGACAAAGGCGACCCCGGATACCAGAAAGTTGACCTGTCCTACGGCGGTATAGGCTACTATTTCTCCAACGGCAAAGTAGAGCCGATACGCTGGTTCAAAGGCGGTGCCTCTGAGCGTCTGAGATTTACAGACATGGATGAAAACCCGCTGGAACTGAACTGCGGCAAGACATACATCGGATTTGTAGATCTGGATGAGTACGACAACTTTGACTATGCAGGCCCGGACGAGGAGATTGTGGAAACCAT
>CASFSP010000064.1 GCA_949297385.1 uncultured Oscillospiraceae bacterium | reverse complement strand
TTGTTATATGCCTGTATAAGCATTTTCAGATCCCGGATTTTTTCCTTTATCCGCTTGCCCTGGTCTGTGTCTTCCACCAGCATTCGGTTTTTCATAGTTTCAAAAACATTGACTTTGCTTTCAATATCACTGTTGCGGAAAACCACATCCCGCAGGCTGGTAAATGGCTGGTGTATTCTCAGGGACAGACCGCGGGAAGAATATACCATGGTATAGCCGGCTATACCGGTTTTGTCGTGATAAGCGCGGCAAAAACCGCCGTCAATCACGATAATCTTTCCGCCGGCCTTTATCGGGTCTTCACCCGATATGGCTTTTACCGGCACATGGCCGTTGATTATACGGCATTTAGGTCCTTCCAGGCCGAATTCTGCCAATATTTTATCTGCGACCTCGCTGTCTTCCTGATATTTATAATACGGGTCTTTGCCCTCTACTTTTACCTCTTTTTCTTCCAGCAGAACATTTTCAAAGGTAGTCATTTTACTGCGGCCGAACATGGGGCTGTTTTTGCCGCACCACAGATACCACAGTATGTCCTGGCCCAGCCTGCGCTCCAGGCTGTCTTCGGGGCCGAAATATGCAATGCGGCACATATAGTCCACATAGTCCATCAGAGCTTTGCCGCTGTACCGCTTGCCGCCGAAATGTACCGTCCTGAAAGAACCATCCTCGTTCAGCGGTATGACGCCGTGGTACATCAGTATCCCGTTTTCAACCTTGTATGCCGAGCCATGAGAGTACAAAAACTTTGCATGTTGCTGCAATTTTTCACTTTGGCGGAAATTCTGGCACAGTTTCTGTAAAAGATCTATCTCACCCTGGGTCAGCTTTGCCGGATTTTCCGGGTCAATGGTTGGGAAATCAGTATCTTTCAGCTTATAGTCTTTGCCGTCTATTCTCACAGTGCCGTTTTTGTAGTCCACTTTCAGCAGCATTGCCCTATCATCCATTTCAAAATTAGGATTTCTGGCAATGACCTGACATTCCAGCTTGTACATTATCACTGATATGGCCTTGTGTATTTTGGCCACCACGGTTTCGTCGTCTTTGTTGTAGCCGACGCCTTTTTTAGGTTTGAACACCGAGCAGTCGCCGTATGTATTTCCTGCAAACAATGCCAGCGGACGCAGGTTTATTCCGTAGCCGTCCTCCAAAGCTTCCAGGTTGTTGTAAGCCGCGCATATTCTTATGACACTGGCAACCCCAAGCGGAGAACCGGTGGCACCGCACATCCACAGCACATCATGATTGCCCCACTGTATATCCACCGAATGATGATTCATCAGCTTATCCAGGATGACATCCGGTCGGTTGCCCCTGTCAAAAATATCACCGACTATGTGCAGTTTATGTACAGCCAGTCTTTTGATTACGGCGCTGATCGCCTGGATAAATTCATCCGCAGTACCCGTTTCTATTATTGCGGATATAAACTGATTGTAGTAAGCCTCTTTGTTATGATCTTCAAAGTGGGCGTGCAGCAGTTCATCTATAATAAATTCATATCCTTTTGGTATGGCCATACGCACCCGCCGCCTGGTATTCTTGCTGGCCACATGGCGGCACACATCTATAAGGCGATATATGGTCAGGCGATACCACGCTTCCATCCTTTTTTCCGTCTGCTTTATCTCCGCCAGCTTTTGGGCAGGATAGTAAATAAGGCTGGCGTAAACTGCCCTTTGCCGCGGTGTGGTGGTGCCGGCCAGAGCCACATCAATTTTTTCCCTGATAACACCGGAGGCATTGTTCAGTATATGGCTGAAAGCCCGATATTCCCCGTGCAGGTCAGACATATACATCTCTGTGCCCTTGGGCAGTTTCAGCTGTGCTTCCAGGCTGATAATTTCAGCCGCTGCGCGCATGGCAGTGGGAAATTCCCTGGACAAAAGGGTAAGATATTTTATGTTTTCTTCTATTATCTTCTGTTCCATAAAAGTGCTCCCGGACAAAAAAAATCACTTTTTACCACTATTTTATTATATTAACACACCAAAAACTTTTTCGCAACCATTATCCATATTTACAGTATAAAATTACAAAAATAAAAGGCCGCAAAAGCGGCCTTCTTAACATTTTTATGCTTTGCCCACAGAGCCGAACAGCTCCATTTTTTCTTTTACAGTGGCTTTTATCGCTTCAAAGCCTGGGGCAAGAAGTTTTCTTGGGTCGTAACCTTTACCCTGAAGGTCTTTGCCTTCCTCAATATATTTTCTGGTAGCCGCTGCAAAGGACAGCTGGCATTCGGTGTTTACATTTATTTTGGCAACACCCAGGGAAATAGATTTTTTGATCATGTCCCGAGGAATGCCTGTGCCGCCGTGGAGTACCAAAGGCATACCTTCGGTAGCCTCCTTTATTTTTTCCAGGGCGTCAAAGTCCAGACCCTGCCAGTTGGCCGGATATTTGCCGTGAATATTTCCTATACCGGCGGCCAGCATATCAATGCCCAGGTCGGCTATCATTTTGCACTGCTGTGCATCGGCCACTTCTCCGCGGCCAGCCACACCGTCTTCCTCGCCGCCGATAGAGCCCACTTCCGCTTCAATGGATATACCCAGACTGTGAGCCAATTCAACCAGCTCGGCAGTTTTGGCCACATTTTCTTCTATGGGATAATGGCTGCCGTCAAACATAACAGATGTAAAACCGGCTTCTATGCACCGCTTTGTGCCCTCATAGCTGCCGTGATCCAGGTGCAATGCCACCGGAACGGTTATGCCCATTTCTTCCACCATGGCCTTTACCATGGCCGCCACTGTTTTATAACCGGTCATATATTTGCCTGCGCCTTCGGAAACACCCAGTATAACAGGGCTGGCACTTTCCTGCGCCGCTGTGAGAATGGCTTTTGTCCATTCCAGGTTGTTGATGTTGAATGCGCCGACGGCATATCCTTCGGCCTTTGCCTTGTTAAGCATATCCTTTGCATTTACCAGCATAAAAAAATACTCCTTTTTATAGAATTTGTCTGTTGATTATATAATATAGCCTGAAAAGCTACTTTTCAAGGTTAAATCTGGCATAGTGGAAAATATATTGCTGGGCTATGCCCTCCCGGCCTTTTACGCACCGGGGCAGTCCGTCTGGAAACAGTCTGTCCATGGCGCGGTTTATCCACACATCCTTTGGAAAACTGTCATATTTTTTGCAGGAAAACAGAAGTATGCAGTCCGCCACCTTAGGGCCCACACCTTTTATCTGCATAAGATATTTCCTGGCACTGTCCAGGTCCATTTTTTCTATTTCTTCCCGCCTTATTTCGCCGCTTGTCACCTTCTGCACCGCGTCGTATACATATTTTGCCCTGAACCCCATTTTCAGCCGTGAATAGTCTTCAATGCTCACATCTTTCAGCTGCTGCCGGCTGGGAAAAGCGTGATAGTCCCCAACAGGTGCGCCGTATGTGTCAGCCATGGCATCGACTATCTTTTTTATTCTGGGAATATTGTTGTTCCGGCTGATGATAAAAGTTATCAGCGTTTCAAAAAACGGCTGGTTGAGCACCCTTATTCCCGGTGCAAAGGCTATGGCCCGCTTCATGGTTTCATCTTCGGAAAACTTTTCTTTCAGCGCACCGTAGTCCACATTCAGAGAAAGATAGTCCGCCATATATGCGGCAAACCGCTGCATATCCCCTTCTCCCCGAAGTTTTTCCACCAGCATGTCGCCGTTTTTCAAAGATACACGGCACAGCCAGCTGCCGGCAAAGCCCACAAAGGATTTGCCCTCTTTATTCCATCTGAAACACTGTCCGCAGTTGAAAGTCTGCTCCAGGTCAAAATCCGTTACATTTTTGAATATAGCCAGGTTACCCCTGATTTCTGTTTCCATATAATTCCTCTTGTATGTGTATATTTTGCATATATTATACCATAAACAGCTTCAATGTGCAAAATTTGGATATGTAAAATTTGATTAAACAACCGTCCAAAAGCGCAAAATGTTATTGTAAAATTTGTTAAAAATTACAGTTGACTTTTCGTTTTATTACAAAAAGTTTTAAACATAGTTTTCAACAGCCTGTTGAAAACTATGTCTGTTCAACATATTCAACAATAAAATAAAGCCTTTATTGCTGGGAATTTTTAACACTTTCAACCGAGTTTTCAACATTTTTCAGTTTTCGACAATTTAACTATTTGTAATTTTAACTTTACAAATAATTTGCAAAACTGTTTTTTCTGCATAAAAAAACATAACTTTTCTGAAAGGAGCAGCTTTATGCATGGCTTACAGCATAATGTTATAGAGATAAAAGACACACGGAACGAAGACATCGAAAGGATACTGATTTTTCTGCGCCCGGGGGAACATAAAATCAATGTGGATGCCACCAGAAAAGATGCCCAGGACATATTGCAGAAAGTCAGGATAAAGCGCACAAGGCCAAGACTGACCTTTTCCGCCAAAATGGTACTTTGGTTGGCACTGTCATTGGCTGCGCTGGTATGCACCATAGTTTACTTTTTATAACCACAAAAAGTAAAAAAATTGCATAAAAACATCTTTAAAAAGTGCTTTGTATTTGATATACTATATTATTATTGGAAAATTTATCACTTCAAGTGTTTCAAGGAGTTTTTATGCAGCAAAACAACGATATAATATACGGCAAAAACCCCGTTACAGAGCTTTTGAAAAGCAAGGACGGGGTAGATACTGTTTTTATAAGCGAAAATCTGGCGCCCGGCACCCGGAGCTACTATATTGCTTTGGCCAAAGGACGGGGTGCCGTGGTAAAAAAAGTTCATCCGGCAAAGCTGAAAAGCATGTGCGGCACTGAAAACCATCAGGGTGTGGCCGCCTTTGCCAGCAGTGTGGAATATGTCAGTTTGGACAACATACTTCAACTGGCACAGGAAAAAGGCGAAAGCCCGTTTATAGTGGTATGTGACGGCATAGAAGACCCGCACAACCTGGGCGCAATTATCCGCAGTGCCTATCTTATGGGTGCCCACGGAATTGTTATACCAAAGCGCGGCGGCGTTTCGGTAACATCAGTTGTTCACAAAACCAGCGCCGGTGCGGCCATGCACCTGCCGGTGGCAAAGGTGGCCAATATAGCCCAGACTGTACGCACACTGAAAGAAAACAATATTTTTGTATACTGTGCGGATATGGACAGCC
>CASFSP010000063.1 GCA_949297385.1 uncultured Oscillospiraceae bacterium | reverse complement strand
TACATGTCATAGGCATAGGCGAAAGCGCACTGGAAGAAAAAATACATATACTCCTCAACGAGGAAAACCCAACCATGGCCTTATATGCCAAGGAAGGCGAGGTAACCGTAAGGATAACAGCCCTGGCAGAGGATAAAAGCAAAGCCGAAGCCATGCTGAACTCACGGTACAAAAAGCTGGATGAGCTGATACACAATCACATATACGGCGTGGATGTGGAAAATATCGAGACTGTTCTGGTCAGACAGCTGCGGGAAAGGAACCAGACCGTGGCAACAGCCGAAAGCTGTACCGGCGGCAATCTAAGCGCCAGGATAACCAGTGTTCCCGGTGCATCAAGTGTGTTTTCACTGGGTGTCTGCACCTACTCGGAGGAGCAGAAACATAAAGTTCTGGGTGTAAGCCGTGAAGACCTGGACACTTATACAGCGGTATCTTCACCGGTTGCCTGCCAGATGGCCCGCGGAGTTATGGAAAGAAGCGGTGCCGATTATGCCATTGCCACCACCGGCTATGCAGGCCCGGGCGGCGGAACACCGCAGGAGCCGGTGGGCACTGTTTATATAGCTGTGGCTGTAAAGGACGGCACTTATGTGAAAAAATGCCGGTTTTCAGGTGACAGACAGAGGATTGTCCACCTGGCCTGTCAGGAAGCGCTGGATATGCTCAGGTGTGTTATGAACAACATACACTGCCCCGGCGCAAAGCTTATAGACTCCCTGGACGAGCTGGAAACCCCGGAGGAAATCCCGGAGAAAAAACACAGCTTTTTGAAAGGCTTTCTGATAATGATGTGCCTTTTGCTGGCATCTTTTGCGCTGGCAATAGGATATCTGTATATAAAAAATGACGGACAGCTGAAACTGCCCGACATAAATTTTTCTGCCATAACCTCATTTTTCAGCCCAAAAGCTGAAAGTATAGAACAGGCTCTGGCCCAAAGACGGGAAAATACCGATTTTTTTTCCCAAGGTTTTGAGAAAAACACATTGAAGATGCTGTCCGGCCTTACTTCTCAAAACCAGAATCTGAAAGGCTGGATAACATTTAAAAGCGCCGGCGCCGAATATCCGGTGATGTCCGAGGAAGACCGGCGGCAGCCGGGGCAGGATGCGTATTTTCTCCCACAGGGAAATATAGACGGATACAATTACATTGCCGGGTTCGGACGGGACAACTTTATGGACCTCACAGAACTGGACACCATAAGGGCCAATTCCTCTTTTGTATATTTCCGGGAGGACAGCTATACGGATTATCAGATTTTTTCCGTGGGTACATTTTCTTCAGAAGACCTGGCACAGCTGACCGATTATACAACAAAGCAGGATTACATAGTACAGGCAAGGGCACGCAGCCTTTTTGATGTGGATGTGGTTGTTACCGACCGGTCAGAAATACTTGCCCTGGTACAACAACTGGGCGACGGCAAATTTGTAATAGCCTTTGCCGTAAAAGGGGACCGCAGCGTGTTCCCCAGTGTAGATGTGAAGCGGGCGGCAGTGTATGCCGACTGGTATAAGCAGGAAAATAGCCTGACTGATGAAAACTCATCCCGGGCACTGCTTTATGCCCAGGAAGTGTATGACAGGGACAACTGGCTGTTTGAACATATAACCGAAGAGGACAGCTCTTCATCGTCATCATCCTCTTTGTCATCATCGGGTTCGGGCTCTTCATCTGCGTCCTCGTCCGGTTCATCATCCGGCGCGTCATCTGCGTCCGGTTCGTCATCATCTTCCAGACCGTCCTCTTCTTCGGGACAGTCTTCCTCTTCCCGTCCGGCCTCATCATCCGGCGGCTGGTCATCTTCTTCAAAACCGCAAAGCTCTTCTTCCCAGTCGTCTTCATCGACACCTTCCACAGGAGAGGAGATTTTGACCGTAACAATGAACGGAAGTGTTGTTTCCGGCCCGGCAACGCAGATTTTAAGCCAAATTGTGGCAATAGAAATGTCATCTTCATGGCAGCCGGAAGCGCTGAAAGCCCAGGCGATAGCAACCCATACATATCTGGAATATGAATACGCCAGGGGCGTGGCTGCACCTGCTGTAAGCGGCAGATCCAACCCCAGCCGGGCTGTTGTAAATGCTGTCAGCCAGGTTTCTGACCTGATAATGACTGTGGGCGGCAGGGCTGTTTATACACCTTACTGTGCTTCTGTGGCAGGGTATACAAACCCGCCCAGCCAGGTATGGGGTACCAGTCATTCTCATTTGCAGACAGTTGAAAGTAAATACGATTATCTTAGCACGGGCTATGAAAAAACATATACCATACCTCTGTCACAGATGAAGGAAATCCTGGAAGACAGACTGAACATCACGCTGGATGAAGAGGATGCAGCCAACTGGTTCTCAGTGGTGGACTACACCGACGGCGGCTATGTAAGGCGTATGAAGATAGGCAGTGCCACAACTTATATTGCAGAAAGCGGCAATGTAAGAAATATAACAGGCTACTGGTTTGGCACAGATATACTGGCCGATGCCGGTATACCGCTGCGCAGCGCGGCCTTTACAATAAGTTACGCCGACGGAAACTTTACAATTGTGACCAAAGGTTACGGTCATGGTGTGGGCATGAGCCAGTGGGGCGCTCAGCTGTACGCCCAGTACGAAGGCTGGTCTTACAGCCAGATACTGACCCATTACTACACAGGCGTTACAATACAGAAAAAATAACTGAGGGATTTATGAACTATATAGATTTGCGTTCTGACAGCGTAACTCAGCCCACGCAGGAGATGAGAGACGCCATGTATACCGCCCCTGTGGGGGACGATGTTTTCGGGGATGACCCCACAGTAAAAAACCTGGAAAAGCTGTGCGCGGCCAAAGTTGGAAAGGAAGCCGGATTGTTTGTGGCTTCCGGTACCATGGGCAATCAGCTGGCTGTTATGGCCCATACTGTCAGAGGTGATGAAATCATCGTCACATCCGGTGCCCATCTTGTCCAGCACGAAGCCAGCGCCGCTGTTTTAAGCGGCGTGATGGTAAAAGTGCTGGAATGTCCGGATGATATACTGACCCCGGATCTGATAGAGAAAGCGTGCAGGCCGGTGTCGGATACACTCAGCCCAAGGACCAGCCTTGTGTGTGTGGAAAATGCTTTGTCCAACGGCAAAGTTATGACCATAAAGCAGATGAAAGACTGCTATGAAACGGCCAAAAGACTGGGCCTTCCGGTACATCTGGACGGCGCCAGGCTGTTCAATGCAGCCGTATCTCTGGGTGTGGATGTAAAAGAGCTGACAAAATACAGCGACTCTGTCATGGTCTGTCTGTCAAAAGGCCTGTGCGCTCCGGTGGGCAGCGTGCTGTGCGGCAGCCGGGAAATGATAGAAAAAGCAAGAAAAAACCGTCAGCTTATGGGCGGTGGAATGCGTCAGGCCGGTCTGTTGGCTGCCTGCGGTATCATTGCGTTGGACAGAATGGTAGACAGGCTGAAAGATGATCATGAAAATGCAAAATATATGGCATCCAGACTAAATAAAATTAAAGGCGTGAAAGTTCTCATGGACAATGTGGACATAAATATGGTATTTTTCAAGGTGGACAGACCGCGCGAGTTTATCGCTGCGCTTCCTGGCAGAATGCTGGAAAAAGGCATAAAAATGGCAGGAGAAGAAGGCGGACTGCTGCGCTTTGTAACCAATAACGATGTATCCCGCGCGGATGTGGAAAGAGTCTGCGATGTTTTTGAAGCTATTATGAAAGAGCCGTTTTAATCTGTCGGAAAATATAGCCATACTATACAGAAATAAATTTAACGGGTATAAGCCGGTTTTCATGCTTGCTTATATCCGTTGTTTTTAGCCAAAAATCTGTGCTGATTTGCTTATGTTTTGATGTTAAATTTTCATAAATTTATGGTATAATTATTAAAAATATAAAAGGAGTGATATTTGTGAACAGCATATTTACCCGCAGGAGTGTGAGAAAATTTTTGCCTCGGGCGGTAGAGCCGGAAAAGATTGACCGCATTTTGCGTGCGGCAATGCAGGCACCCAGTGCAACCAATCAGCAGCCCTGGGAGTTTCTGGTGGTGGATGAAAAGGAACTGATAGACAGACTGTCACAGTTCAGCCAGTATTCAAAGCTTTTGCTCGGTGCACCTCTGGCTGTGGTGGCACTGGAAAGGACCGGCCTGCGTGCACAGACTTTTGTCCCGCAAGATATGGGCGCATGCGTAGAAAACCTGATGTTGCAGGCTGTGCAGGAAGGCCTGGGCAGCGTATGGATGGGCGTCGGCGGCGGAGAAAGACGGCAGTTTCTGAAAGATATGTTCAGCCTTCCCCGGTCTGTGGAGCCTTTTGCTGTTATAGCAATAGGCTATCCGGAAGAAGAAAACGCCAATCACTTTGTGGACAGATATGAGGCGGAAAGGGTTCATTTTAACAAGTATTGAGGAGGTTTTTTTATGACAGTTGAACAGGCGATAAAAAGCAGAAAAAGCATAAGAAAATACCGGGACAAACCGGTGGAAAACGAAAAGCTGAACCTGGTGCTGGAAGCGGCCAGGCTGGCGCCTTCTGCACGCAATATGCAGGACTGGAAGTTTATAGCCGTTACCGACAAAGAAAAAGTGCGGCAGATGCAGGACGCATGCATGGGACAGAAACAGGTAGGTATGGCTCCGGTCACACTGGTTGTCTGCGCCAACAATGATTCCTCGATGCCCTGCGGACAGTCAAAGACCAGCGTGGACTGCTCCATAGCCATGTCCTTTATGATGTTACAGGCCACAGAGCTGGGCCTGGGCATGTGCTGGCTGGGCGCCTTTGATGAAAAGAAGGTAAAAGAGGTGCTGAACATTCCCGAAGATTACATCGTGGTTGCCGTGTCCCCCCTGGGCTATGCAGACGAAGAGCCGGCCGCAAAACCGCGCAAAGCCTTTGACGAAGTGGTATGCTTTGACCGGTTCAAATAATATAAATCGGAAATATTTTTTGCAAATAAAAAACGGAGGGAAAACCCTCCGTTTTATTTTTACGAGTAAACCGTAAGCCGTGTTCTGTATTAAACGATGATCTATCTAGACTGCAAATCGCTTTGCAGTTCAAGCCTCCTCCTGAGAGTTGCAGGGCGCATATACTCTACTGTCGGGAGTTGCTGCGGATAAGGTTTACATGGCCGCTGTGTCACCACAGCGCCGGTGAGCTCTTACCTCACCTTTCCACCCTTACCGGCGTAAAGCCGGCGGTATATCTCTGTTGCACTATCTCTAAGGTCGCCCTCGGCTGACGTTATCAGCTATCCTTGCCCTGAGCAGCACGGACTTTCCTCATAAGCTATCCGTATAAAACGGCATTCTCACGCCATCGTATGTTTTACTCGTAACAATCAGAAATTATCAGACAGGGGTATTCCCCTGGCATCTGTGTATGTTCTGCCGGTGAAAATCATAAGTGCATCCACCAAAGCCCATATCTGGCTGATCCAGCCCAGGAAAAACACAAACAAAAGCAGCTGGATGACACCTTTTTTGGTAAATCCCAGATAAAAATTGTGTATGCCCATACTGCCCAGAAAAATTGCCAGCAGACCTGCTATAATCTTGTTTTTGGGTTTGGACATAACAGAATTGTAGGAATTGTGGAAATCCTGCATTATATTCTGACCGCCTCTGGGCTGCCGGCCGACCTTCTGACCGCAGTTGGGGCAGAAAATGGCGTTTTCATCCAGATGACAGCCGCAGTTTGTACAATACATATAAATCTCTCCTTAATTTTCACACTTTGATATTTTACCATATCTTACAGATATATTCAACAATATTAAAGTGTTCAAAATGCAAAAATCCGTCAGAAATTTATATTTTAAAGCTGAAAACAGCATAATATTGAAATAATATATGGTTTTTTGATATAATAAATAAGTTATGTATAAGGAGGACTACCATGCAGCTGGAATATTATGTCAGCCGGAGCAGTGAAGGTGAAAGGTTGAATATATTTTTACGCAAAAACGGCGTCAGCCTGGCGCAGATTAAAAAGGTCAAATTTTTGCCCGACGGCATTATGGTGGACGGACATAGACAGAACACAGACTATCTGCTGAAAGCAGGACAAAAAGTGACGGTAAATGTGTACGACAGCCAGCCTCAGGACTCTGCAAAAGCCCAGTACCGGCCCATGGACATTGTTTATCTGGATGAAAGCTGTATGGTTGTAAACAAACCCCGGGGGATGCCATGCCATCCGTCCTTCAATCACCCGGAAGGCACACTGGCCAATTTTTTTGTGGGCTGGCGGCGCAGCAGGGGAGAGAATATGCCCTGCCGAATTATAAACCGACTGGACAAAAGCACCTCGGGTCTGGTGCTTATGGCGCTGGATCCCCACAGCGCCCGGTGCCTGTCATCCGGCACCCAAAAGCTGTACAGAGCCATTGTCCAGGGGCACCCGCAGCCGGAAAACGGCCTGATAGACCTGCCCATAGCCAGAAAAGAAGATTCAATCATAACAAGATGCGTGCGCCCTGACGGACAGAGGGCACTGACGGAATATTCCCTGAGCGCGCGGGGGGATGGGTTCAGCCTTATGAATGTAAAACTGCACACAGGCCGTACCCATCAGATCAGGGTACATTTTTCCCACCTGGGACATGCCCTGGCCGGGGACGAATTGTACGGCGGAGACTGCCGCTTTATAAACAGGCGGGCTTTGCACTGCCGGCAGCTGACCTTCACCAGCCCGCACAGCGGTGAAAAAATTCAGCTGAGCCGGCCCTTGCCGGAAGATATGAAAACTTGTGCAACAAAAATGCATATTTTTGAAACATTTTGATTTTAATGTGAAAATTATGTATATATTTTATGAACTATAAGCTACAAAAAAGTAAAAATATGTCCCTTTTCCTTGAAAACAAGCGGGAAAAATAGTATAATTTTTAACTGGACATATTGAATTTTTAAGCAAAGGAGATGGGTGAATGCCATTTGGAAGCAAGAAGAAAAAGCCTGCAACTGATGGTGTGAGAACAGCCGGAAAATCGATCAAGATAACATTTAAAAGATATAATTCTGAAAAAGTCACAGCGGAAGGCGTAAAACGCTTTTTTCTGTTCAATTTTTATAAAATAGGATATACACTGGAACTGAATGCTGCAATGATAGGCCGCCAGTTGGGAGGTTTTTTCAGCAGGGCATATGAATCCCTGAGCAATATATTCCACAGCCTGGCGTTATTTCTGGACAGCCTTGCAGATACAATTCTGGATGATTTGGGTGAGCCACTGGAAAGGGCGGGCGAAGCAGCAGGAAAAATATCTGCAATAATAAAAGAAACAAAAGCTGACAAACAGCGCAAAACCGGCGAAGAGGTCAGAGAATATGTAAAACAGGGCCTTTCCAAGCACAAAGACCTTACCAGGCGACTTATGGCTTATGTAGTTCCTGCATGTACGGCACTGGTGTTTATAGTCACAGTATCTGTCGGCCTGGGAAGGGATTACGCCATACAGGTCAGCCTGGACGGTGAAAAAATCGGTGTTATCAAAGATTATACAACTTTGGAAAACGCCGACAAGATAATTAAAAACAAGCTTGTCAGCACAGATGAGCAAAGTTGGAACCTGAATTCTGAAATCAAGATGGTAAGCCTTTCAGGAAAGGAAACTGTGGATGAAAGGCAATTGGCTAACAATATACTTTCTGCATCAGATGAAAACATAGTAGAAGCGACCGGTCTGTATGTTGATGGCGAGTTTGTGGGTGCCGTCAAGGATGCCACAGCGCTTAGGGCTGCTTTGGAAAGTCTGAAACAGCCTTATGAAAACGGTGACCCAAACAGGACGGTATCTTTTGTGCAGGATGTAAGCGTAGTCGAAGGCATTTTCTTTGCCAACACCGTTGTGGAAGATCAGAAGCTGGCTGATATGGTGGTCAGCGAGGTAAGCGGTGAAAAGCATTACAGTGTTGTGGAAGGCGATTCTCCGTCATTGATTGCCTCTAAAAACGGAATAACCACAAGGACTCTTTACAACCTCAACCCCGGCCTGGAAGGCGGCGGTCTGTGGGTTGGAGATGACCTTATAGTTGGTGCATCGGTGCCTTTCCTGCAGGTAAAATATATAGAAACCAGCACCAGACAGGTGGAGATAGACTATCAGACAAAAACTGAAAAGAATAACTCTATGAACCTTGGTACAACAAAGGTTACGCAGGAGGGTGAAAAAGGTATAAATGAAGAAACCGTTGAAAGTGTTTACATAGACGGTGTGCTTCAAAGCGAAACGGTTGTCAATACAACAGTTATAAAAGAACCGGTAACTGAAATTATACAGCAGGGTACATTGTTCAACGGCACTGTTGTACAAGGCGGTACGGGTAAAATTATCTGGCCTGTACCGGCAGGCGGACGACTGTCTCGTGGATTCTATGGTCAGTATCCATCTCACAACGGTTTGGATATTGCTGCTCCTATCGGAACAACTTTGGTTGCAGCAGATACAGGTGTCGTCATAAAAACAGTCTACTCCAATGTCGGATATGGCATCTATTGTATAATAGACCATGGCGGATACCAGACACTTTACGGCCATTGTTCTGCACTTCTTGTAAGTGTTGGTCAGCAGGTAACCCAGGGCCAGGCCATTGCCAGAATGGGATCTACCGGTAACTCCACCGGCAGCCATGTCCACTTTGAGGTAAAGAACGGCGAATACCGTTATGACCCGATGGGATGGTTCTAAAAGTAAAAAGCATATCTTTATCCGTCTGGTTGACAGACGGATAAAGTTTTGCATATAATAATTTAAAAACAGAGTAAAATAACTTTTGATACAAAAACACAAAAAATTTATTTTATTGTCAATGTTTATGCACCCTTTTTGTGAGTAAAATACTATGGTGGGTGTGTATTGACTGCTACCTTGAAAAATAAATTCCAAAGGAGAATGGGTTTGGAAAAGTATATTATCAAAGGCGGAAAACCGCTGAAAGGTGAAGTTGTGATAAGCGGCGCCAAAAATGCCGCTGTGGCAATTCTGCCGGCAACTGTTTTGGCAAACGATGTTTGCATTCTGGAAAATGTACCGGATATCAGCGATATTCGCACAGAGATAGAAATTCTTAAAGAGATGGGCGCAAAGGTAAAACGCATCAGCCCTTCTGTATTGGAGATAGATACTTCTACACTGGACAGCCAGACAGTTCCGCTGGATCTGGGTATAAAGATGAGGGCTTCCTACTATTTCCTGGGCAGCCTGCTGTCCAGATACGGCAGCGCCAGCGTACCTATGCCCGGCGGATGTGATCTGGGCGCAAGACCAATTGACCAGCATCTGAAAGCTTTTTCAGCTTTGGGTGCAAGCAATGACCTGGACTATGCGATGATAAATGTAAGCACAGACAACCTGCAGGGTGCACATATATTTTTTGACACCATTTCGGTGGGTGCCACGATAAATGCCATGCTGGCAGCGGCTATGGCAGAAGGCACAACAGTGCTGGAAAATGTGGCCAAAGAGCCGCACATTGTTGATGTGGCCAACTTCCTGAATACAATGGGTGCAGATGTACGCGGAGCCGGTACAGATGTTATCAAAATACACGGCGTAAAATCAATGCACGGCGCTACTTATTCCATAGTACCGGACCAGATAGAAGCCGGAACTTTCATGGTGGCCGCTGCGGCTACCAGGGGAGATATACTGGTAAAAAATGTTATTCCGAAACATTTGGAAACAATCACAGGCAAACTGAAATCAGTGGGCGCAACGGTGGAAGAGTTTGACGATTCCATCAGGGTTACAGGTGCTCCTGTTTATGAAAACACAAATATCAAAACCATGCCGCACCCGGGATTTCCCACAGATTTACAGCCTGTTATGGGCGTTCTGCTGTGCCTTGCCCAGGGTACCTCCATCGTCACCGAAGGCATTTGGGACAGCCGTTTTAAATACTGTGACGAGCTGAACAAAATGGGTGCAAATATCAAGGTAGAAGGCCGAGTTGCAGTTTTTGAAGGCGTGGAATGTTTAAGACCTGCCCCGGTAAAAGCTACCGACCTGCGTGCAGGTGCGGCACTGGTTGTGGCGGCTTTGTGTGCCGACGGCCAAAGCGAAGTCAGCGAAATTGCTCATGTGGAACGCGGATATGTTGACATGGTCAAAAAGATACGCGC
>CASFSP010000062.1 GCA_949297385.1 uncultured Oscillospiraceae bacterium | reverse complement strand
CCCATTTTTCCACAACAGCCAGAAGATCCCATTCCCTTACATAGCTGGAAGTATCAGTTGTCTGAGTGGCGTTTTCCGGCCCGAAATAGAATCCTGTAGAGTATCTCCTGTGGCTGGTTTTGGTCAGTTCCTCCAAAGTCCAGATGGGGCACAGCCATTTGTCAGGCTTTTCAAAATAAGAATCCAAAGCCTTTCTGTACGCAGCGGTGACAGAGGCAACATAGTAAAAACTTTTTGCTCTTCCTTCGATTTTCAGGCTGCTTATTCCAGCTTGCACCAGCATGTCCACATAGGGTGCCATACACAGGTCATTGGCATTCATTATATATGTGCCGCCTTCATTTTCGCCTATATCATAAGCCATGCCGGGGCGGGTCTTTTCAGTCAGCTGCCACTGCCAGCGGCAAGGCTGGGCGCACTCACCCCTGTTGGCATCGCGCCCTGTCAGGTAATGGGACAGCAGGCACCTGCCTGAAAAGGACATACACATTGCACCATGTACAAAACATTCAATGTCCAGGTCTGCCGGTGTATTTTTTCTGATAGTCATAATATCTTCAAATGACAGTTCCCTGGCCAGCACGACCCTTTTTGCGCCCAGTTTATATGCGGCATTGGCGGTCACATAGTTTACCACGCCGGCCTGTGTGGACAGGTGTATTTCCATGTTCGGGGCATTTTCTTTCACCATAGACAGCACGCCCAGATCCGCCACTATAACGGCGTGTACGCCTGTTTCGGCAACTTTTCTGATAAACTGCGGCATCCTGTCCACCTCTTCATTGGTGGGAACGGTGTTAAGGGTCAGATATACTTTTTTGCCCAGGCTGTTGGCGATGCCCACCGCTTCTTTCAGCTGTTCAAGGGTAAAGTTTTTCGGCGCTGCACGCATACCGTATTCTTCCGCGCCCAGATACACCGCATCTGCGCCGTATTCAAAAGCGTATTTCAGACGCTCGATATCTCCTGCCGGGGACAAAAGCTCCGGTTTGTTCATAATCGCTCCTTAATCCAGCGTCCGGTTTACCCGGTACGCTTTGTCTATATTTTTCAGATGTTCATCATAAGTTTTGGCATAATAATATTTGCCTGTAAGGTCAGTTACAAAATAGTAATAGCCCTCAAAATCCTCCGCCGGCCATAAAGTGTTCTTTATTGCGCTTATTCCGGGGTTTGCTATCGGTCCAGGAGGCAGGCCGTTTATAGAGTATGTATTGTATGCATCCATCATGCCCCGGGGCACATTTTCCACAGAACCGTAATAAGCGACTATATAATCATAAACATAGTTACCTTCTTCATTTATATGGCTGCACACATTGCATTCCAGCCTGGGCAGAGGTGAACCGGGCTGTAGCCTGTTGCGCAGGCATGCTGCCACATAAGGCTGATCCTCTTCATGGCCGGCTTCCTCCTGGACAAAAGATGCAAGAGTGACAACTTCATCCAGACTCATACCTATTTCATCCATTCTCCGGTACATTTCATCTGTGATTTTACTGTCGAAATTGGCATAGATTTTCTCCACCATGTTGTACACATCGTCATCTTCGTAAAATTCATATGTATCAGGGTAAAGATAACCTTCACCTTTCATAAACTTGTGTTCATGTTCTTTTATTTTGCTCCAAAATTCAAACTGGCTGAAATCTCCGTTGTTGGCAACTTCTATAAATTCCTGTGCCGTACACAGACCGTTGTTTTCCATCCTTTGGGCAAACTGCATCAGTGTAAAGCCCTCGGGGAAAGTGACTGTGACAGTGGCGCGTTTTGACCGCACCGTACTGAGAGTTTCTATTATCCGCGAATAGGACATGTTTGAATCCAGTGTAAACTGGCCGTACTGCAAAGACCGGGGCGGATTCAGCTTTGTATAAATTTTGAACAGCAATTCGCTTTCAATTATACCATTGTCTTTGAGTATTTTTGCAATGGTGTTTGCGCCGCTGCCCTTGGGAATTTCAACGCTGACCTGCCGGCCCGGTGACGAAGATCCGGCTATATCGCCGGCGGCAAAAATTCCCGCTGCTCCGACGATAACAGCCAGCAGCAAAATTACGACTAAAAATTTCTTCTTCAATACCTTTTCTCCTTATGGAAAATTTTATACTTCCTCTGTCTGTGACAGATTATTTATTTCTTTCATCATGGGCATGACCAGCACAAGGGCAAAGCAGAAAGATATCAGGTCAGAGGCAGCCTGTGAAAGGGCCAGACCTGTAAGCTGCCAAAGCTTGGTCATTATTATGACACAGGGAATAAGGGAAAACGCCTGTCTGGAAAGGCCCAGGAAACCGGCCTGGACAGGCTTGCCCAGCGCCTGGAACAATCCTGTGGATATCATTACCCAAACATGCATAGGCAGGACTGCGCACTGCGAGCGTATCAGTATCATACCTATGGACAAAACTTCCGGATCGTTGGAAAATATTGTTATTGCTTGCCGTGCAAAGACCCACAGCAACAGACCCAGGATAACGCACAGTACAACACCTATCATGCTGGTGATGTAAAATGCTTTTTTGACTCGGTTGTATTTTTTCGCGCCCCAGCAAAAACCGGCGACGGGAGAAAATCCCTGACCGAAGCCCATAACCGCGCTGGCAACCAGACGCATGCTTTTATTTGCAACAGAAACTGCTGCCAAGGCTGCATCACCAAAGCCGCCTGCCAGGTTGTTTATAATAATTGTGGAAACGCTCATAAGGCTGGTGCGCAGCATTGTGGGTATGCCCATTTTTGCGATTTCCGAATAAAGCGGGACTTTTGGTGTGAAGTATTTAAGGTGAACTTCAATGACACATTTTTTCTGCCAGTAAGGCAACATGAGCAGTATAACTGTTATTACCTTGGAAATACCGGTAGCTATTGCGGCGCCGGCAACGCCCATGCCCATAACTGATATGAGCAACGGGTCAAGAAATACATTTATCACACATCCGGAAACAGAGCCTATCATAGAGTATGTAGTGCTTCCTTCCGAACGCAGTGTCTGTGCCAGACAGACAGACGCAGCGGTAAACGGAGCACTGGCCAATATCCATGTGGCATAGGCGACTGAATACTCTTTGGCCGTCTGCGTTGCACCCAGCATCATAACCAACGGATCACGGAATATAAAAGCAAAAACCGAAAATACACCTACCACTATCATGGCTGAAAATATTGTGGTAGAAGCAGCTTTTGATGCTTCCTCATGATTTTTAGCACCCAACTGCCTGGAAATATAGCTGGCAGCGCCCATGCCAAAGCCAAGGGAAATGGCTCTGATAATCATCATCAGTGAGTCGTTGACGCCCACAGCCGCAGTGGCGGCCTTGCCCAGCTGGCTTACAAAATAGGTGTCGGCCATGTTGTACAAAGAGTCTATAAGCATGGTGACCACCTGGGGAAGTGCTATTACCGGAATTACTTTCAGCAAGTTGCCTTCCAGCATGAATTTTCTGCGCTGTTCTCGCTTTTCTTCAATAGACATTGCAGAACTCATTGCAAACACCTCATTTCTTTCTCTTCTTTATGGTGGATTATAATAGTATACTATCAATTATAACACCATCATAACAGCATTTGCAAATCTATTCAAACATCAGACCGATATAAGCGTCCCGGGGCAGGCCTTTTGCTGCATAAGTGTCCTGCCGCCTGCCCTCTCCCAGAAATAAATCTGAGCCGTCTGCCAGGCTGACAACAGCACTTTCACACCCTTCTCTTTCCCTTATGGCTTGCAGAAGTTTCATCGCGTCAAGGGAGGATCGGGCAAACATTTCTTTTACTTCAAGGCTGTCGCCTTCCTTGTAATACACAGCAAAAGCGTGTTCACTTTCCGCTGTTGAACCGCCGAAGGTATACAGATACCGGGTATACTTTTCGTAGCTTTTCGGTGTGTAATGCACTATGTTTTCGCCGAAAAACCTTTCACGACATGATTTGAAGCGGCCGGATGTCACGGTGTCAAAGTCCGCGCTTTGCCATATATTCTTTTTTATCTCCACACAGCTGCGGCGCGTTTTTATCACTGTATCAAAACCCAGCTGTGCATAAAAACCGAACAGCTGCCGGCTGGCCGGTTTAAGAACGCAAAAGCTGTTTCCTCGCTCTTGTTCACATTTCAGCGCAAACTCTATCAGCCGTTTCATATATCCTTTTCCGCGGCTGTCCGGAGCTGTACAGGCTGAATAAAGGTAAAAACCTTTCTGTTGTTTGTATTGCAGGTCAGCTATCGCCATCAGCATGCTGACAAGCTGCCCGTTTTCTTTGACTATATAAATCCTTTCAGTTTCACAAACTGAAAATATAAAATCACAAAATCCTTTTGTTCCATCATCAAATACGGCCGTCCACAGCCGTTTTGCCGCAGGAATGTCCTCCGGCGCAGCTTTCAATAACTGCATACAACCCTCCTTTTATTTGCTTTGTGCCAAAAATTTGCTTTTTATCTCGCAGGGATAGTAACTGAGCTTGGCTTTTCTCAGGTTTTCCACGCCCATATCATCTTCTCTGTTGATATACATAAAGTTTTCAAAACAGTTTGCGGCAAAATCCCTGTTTATAACAGCGTATGCGCCGTTTACATCATGATATGCCTTTTCTATCATCACATCAACCATACGCTCGTTTATCGGCGCTGCAATTGACATTGCCACAATCTGTCCGCCTGTTTCTATCATGGCGCCCATAAGGTCCATTTTGTCAAAATTGTTCAGCAACTGCATTATGCCCTGCTGTTCGCTGGCAAGGTCCCTGCCGTTGTCACAGTTGTACCTTTGGCACCAGGAAATTTCAAAATCTTTTGCCCTCTGAACATTTTCTGTGGTTATGGGGACAAATTTGTAATCGGGGTTTTCCCTTACAAATTTTGAACAGTGGTTACGCTTTTTCTGATATTTTTTGCCGGGAAGGTTTATCAGGTCCCGACTGTTGTATATATAGTCTGCGCCGTTTCTGTCCTCTGTGACATCAAAAATATCAGAAAAGTTATTTTTGATAACTTGTGCACCGACCCGGTCAATACCGTATATGCTTATTTTGCTGTCACGCCGCCGTGCATCCTGTATTATAAGATTTATGGCCTTTACCGGGTCCATTTCGCCCCGGGGGTAAAGATACCATGTGTGTTTGTCGCCGGCAGAACGCATGAATACCGTGTTTTCTGTCACGGATATCTCAACCGGATGTCTGTGTGCCCACACCAGCATGGTGGCAAAACAATGTTCGCAGTTTTCTATTCCTGACCGTTTCAGTATAGGGGAAACGGTGGCAAAATCCTCTGTTGTTATAGATTTGAATTCTATCATAAAATCTCCAAAATATTCTCCATTACCTGCCGGGATATCTGATGCGGTGTATATGGCTGTGTTCCGTCATCACATCTTATCGTTTTCCAGCCGCTTTTCTCTGCACAAAACCGCGCGGCCCGCCTGGACCTGGACAGATATTCCATGTCTTTTTCATGGATGTCTTTGCGGCTTTCATCTCCGTGATATCTTTCCATAAGCAGTTTCTGGGATACCTGCAAAGACATATTCAGATATATCACACAATCCGGCGCTGGTATTCCCATTTTATTGTATTCAAAGTCATACAGCCAGTTGACAAAATCATCCCATTTATCTTCTTCCAGCTTGGAACACTGATGCACGCCGTTGGATGTGGTGTATCTGTCAGCTATTATAATCCGGCCGTTTTCATAAGCTTTCTGCCAGGAAGTTTTGTAGCTGGCAAACCTGTCCACCGCATAAAAAGCCGAGGCGGCATAGGCGTTTACATCCTGTGCATGACTGCCGAATTTGCCGGAAAGATACATTTTTACCAAAGCAGATGAGTCACTGGCATAATCCGGGAAACTGACCTGAATTACCTCTTTGCCCATTTCTTTCAGTTTTTCGGCAAGAAGCTTTGCCTGTGTGGCTTTTCCGGAGCCGTCCAGGCCCTCTACAACTATAAGTTTGCCCATAAAGCACCTACTTTTTCATCTCTTCGTATTTTTTGCGCATTTCGGCCATCTGTCCGCAGCTCATTTTGCCTTCCGGGCACGGGCCCTTTACGCAGGGCGGGCCGGATTTTACAAACAGCGCCGGAGCCACCCGGTAAACAAGTTTCAGCATTTCGTCAGCCAGCTGTCTTATTTCCCACTGGGCGCGGTTGCAGCAGCGGTGAGCAAAAAAGTTGTTCAGACTGCGGGCATTCATGGTCACTATCATTTTTGTGGTGCAGGCGTTGGGCAGTATAAATCTGGCGTCTTCCAGCGCCTTTTTCTCCGCCGCGCGGTTGGCCTCTTTTTCGCTCATACCGTCGGCCATCATTTTTTCCTTGTGGGCCGCTTTCAGTATCCGGGTGACATTGTGATAGTTTTCCGCTGTCATCTCCATTGCTTTGTTAAACCGTTCCAGAGACCGGCTATCTGCGGCAATTTCCGGCGGAGTGACAAATTCCGGCTGTTTAAGATTTACATACCTCTGGCTCTGAACGCTGTAAGAGGCTATTCTGTGGCGTGTTATCTGGGCCAAAAGCGAGCGTGAAACACCTTCTATTGCAAAGGTAAAGCTGACATGCTCTGTGGGGCTTTCATGGCCCATAGAGGCCAGCATCTGTACAAATTCACTGCTTTTTTCTTCTGTCAGACCGTCCAGCAGGGTGTCTATCTCCGCGTTGGAGTAGCACAGTTTTGCTGCTGCCGCCACAACCTTTTCAGGGTTTGGTGTATAGGCTATCAGTTGAACTTTCATATTCGCATCTCCTTTTCTCTTTATCTCTGTTTATCTATTTTACATTTTATTTTTAAAAGAATTGTATACAAATTATTAAAATCAGATTAATCCGCCTTTTTTACCGGGGCAAA
Organism: uncultured Oscillospiraceae bacterium; assembly: GCA_949297385.1. GTDB lineage: Bacteria > Bacillota > Clostridia > Oscillospirales > Ruminococcaceae > RGIG3102. The sequence goes on along the minus strand of CASFSP010000062.1, from coordinate 8,216 downwards.
GTTAGCCATAACCTTTTTGGTGCCAGCACTGTCAAAAGCAATTTCCAGCATGGTGTCGTTGGCGATGGGAGTGGCGTTTACCACAACACCGGTACCAAACACATCATGAACAACCTTATCGCCCTGTACAAAGATTTTCTTCTGTCCGCCTGCGGCTTTGGGGCGCTGAGCGGTGGCAAAAGAGCTTTGCGGGAACGGGCGGGCAGTACGGCCCACAGTCGCACGGCTGAGGGGTTCCACTTTTTTCATCTGCGGGCGCTTATCAACTACCTGACAGGCCCGGCTGTCCATCTCGTCGATAAATCTGGATGGCAGCGGTCGCCTGGTCTGGCCGAATACCATTCTCTCGTCGCAGTGGGAAATATACAGTTCTTTCTTTGCCCTGGTTATTCCCACATAGCACAAGCGCCTTTCTTCTTCCATATCCTCCTGGCTGTATTTGGACATCTCGCCGGGGAAAATCCCCTCTTCCATGCCCACTATGAACACATACGGAAACTCCAGGCCTTTGGCTGAATGTATGGTCATAAGGGTGACGCTGTCAGCATCGGCGTCATAATTGTCTATGTCGCTTATCAGGCTTACCTCTTCCAGGAACATTTCCAGCGTGGCGCCTTCGTTGGCATCTTTGAAAGCCCGTATATTTGACACCAGCTGACCGATGTTTTCCAGTCTGGTTTTACCTTCCTCTCCCTGTTCTTCCAGCATTTTCCGGTAGCCGGTTATGTTGATAAGGTTGGGCACAAAATCTTCCATCGGGCTGTTTCTGTACAGATCCAGCAGTTTTTTGTATATCTGTAAAAAGCTGTTCAGCGGAGTCAGTGCACGGGACAGAGCCGGGTATTCATACATATTGTAAAGTATATCAATCATGCTGACCCCTTTTGCATCAGCCAGCTCCTGTAAGGTGCTTATGGTAGCCGCGCCTATTTTTCTGGCCGGAACATTGATAATTCTTTTCAGCCTTAAATTGTCTGTGGGGTTGACAACTATATTTATATAGGACATTATATCCTTTATTTCGCTTCTGTCATAAAACCTGTGACCGCCGATAACTCGGTAAGGTATACCGCTGCGCGCCAGGGCGTTTTCAATGTTGGAAGACTGCATGTTCATACGGTACAGCACCGCATGGTCGGACAGCTTTGCGCCTTTGCGCACATTTTCGCCTATCACAGACACCACATTGGCGCCTTCTTCGCCTTCGCGTGAAAGATGGAATATTTTTACTTTTTCTCCGCCTTTTATGCTGGTCCACAGGGTTTTGCCTTTTCTGCCCTTGTTGTTTTCTATAACGCTGTTGGCCGCGGAAAGAATGTTGGCGGTGGAACGGTAGTTCTGTTCCAGGCGTATGACCTTTGCTTTTGGGTACTGCTCTTCAAAGCTGAGAATATTTTCTATGGTCGCGCCTCTGAAACGGTATATGCTTTGGTCGTCATCGCCCACAACGCACAGGTTGCCGTGGCCGGAACTGAGCAGGTCTATCAGCCGGAACTGGGCGGTTGAGGTATCCTGGTACTCGTCTACCATGATATATTTATACCTGTTCCGGTATTTTTCCAGCACATCGCTGTTTTCCCTCAGCAGTTTTACCGTCTGATATATCAGGTCGTCAAAGTCCAGTGCATTGGCGGCTTTCAGGCGTTTCTGATACTCACCGTAGCAGGAGACTATCAGCCTTTCATGGGTGTTGGCCGCATATTTTTCTGCCTCGGAAGGTGAAATCAGTTTGTCTTTATAGCCGGATATTCTGTTCAAAGCGGTTTTCAGCTGTATAAACTTATCGTCTATATTCAGATCCTTCATGATTTCGCGCATTATGCGTTTCTGGTCGTCAGAATCATATATAGTAAATGCCTTGGCATAGCCCAGCCTTTCCCCCTCTACACGCAGTATCCTGACGCACAGGGAGTGAAATGTGCTGGCCATTATGTCCATGGCCCTTTCGCCCAGGGAGGCTGTCAGCCTTGCACGCAGTTCAGCTGCCGCCTTGTTGGTAAAAGTGATAGCCAGTATGTTGTACGGCCTTATTTCACAGGTGGATATTTCCCTTTCCTGGTCAAAATCCAGCTTTGTGCCGCCGGATACAGCTGTTTCCAGCCGCTGTAAAGTGTCCTCCCTAACATCATCGGGGAAATACGGGCTGTTAAAGCTGTCGGCAAATCTTACCATATTTGAAATCCTGTTTATCAGCACGCTGGTTTTGCCGCTGCCAGCGCCGGCCAGAATAAGCAGCGGGCCGTTTATGGTGAACACAGCCTGCTGCTGCATATCATTCAGATGTGCAAACTGCCGCTGTATATATTTTTTTCTTAACTGTAAGGCTTTTGTTATGTCCATTTGTTTACTCCCAAATTCATAAATCATAATATTATATCACATAACCATACATCAAGACAATTTGAAAACTAAATAGAAAATCAACGGTTTGAAATACACTTTTTGTGTTTTAGGCTGAAATCAATACAAATCCAGGTTTTCAAAATCTTTTATGCTTTTTTGCACCTGTCTGTAATCCGGCATGACCTTTTCTATTTCGGCATAAAAAAGCCCGGAGTGATTTTTTTGTTTTATGTGGGCCAGCTCGTGTACGGCGATATAGTCCCTTTGCCTGTCTGTCAGCAGCATAGTCCTGTATGAATAGCATATGGCGTTGTCGGCACTGCACGAACCCCACCTGGTTTTCGCAGAAGTTATCTTTACATATTTATACTTTACGCCCATAATCCGGGCAAAATACCGGCTCTTGCGCTCCATTACATCCTGGGCAAGTTTTTTCATCTCTTCTATCTGCCACTGTGACAGCGGAGCCCGCCTGGCTGCGCGTTCCCTTGCCTGCCGCTGTCTTTTTTCTATCCACGGCCTGTGCTTTTCCAGCAGCTGTTCTATGGCAGCTTTGCTTGCGCCGATGGGTGCTTTCACCGTTATGGAGGCATCTTTCTCAACGGTTATGCTGACGGTTTTCCTTTTGCTTTTTATCAGTTTGTACTCCATACCCGTAAAAAGGCAGGCGCACCGGCGCCCGCCTTCCTTTCCTGTTATTTGTCAAAGCCCGGAGTGACATCACGGAAACCGGATTCCAGCTTGCCTTCCAGTGCAAAGGACAGGCCGGTGCCGATTGCAACGCATTTTTCCGGCTCCTGCGCCAGCTGAACTTTAATGTTCAGGTTTTCGGACAGATACTTGTCCAGATTTTTGATTTTGGCGCCTGCGCCGGTAAGCATAACACCGTTTTCATATATGTCGCCGGACAATTCCGGAGGAGTGACCTCCAAAACCCTTTTGACAGCATTTAAAATCTCGCTGATTATGGGGTTAACCACCTCTGACAGGTCTTTTGAAGTAATCTCCAAAGTACCGGGAAGGCCTTTGGCCAGGTTTATTCCCTTAATTTTGTAAGGCACGGCCTCCCGCCTGTCGGCCAGGCAGTCAGCTATTTCATGTTTCAGCTGCTGGACAGCTCTGGGGCCTGCGGAAAAACTGTATTTGTTTTTCAGCATTTTGGTGATTTCTTTGTCAAAAGTATTTCCGGCCACTTTTATGGAACGGGAGCAGACTATACCGCCCAGGGATATTACTGCTATATCGGTGGTGCCGCCGCCTATGTCCACAATTATATTGCCGTTTGCCTTCAATATATCAATTCCTGCACCCAAAGCAGCCGCTATGGGTTCTTCTATCAGGAACACCTGCCTTGCGCCGGAGGAAACAGCCGCATCAACCACGGCGTTTTCCTCTATGCCTGTTACCGCGCTGGGCACGCATATACATACCTTGGGTTTCATCACTTTGGAATTGTATGCCTTGTTGATAAAATATTTTATCATCTCTTTTGTAAGGGTGTAGTTTGATATAACACCGTCGTTCAGCGGATATTCCGCCGCTATTCCTTTATGTGTTTTGCCCACCATCAGAAATGCTTCCTGTCCGAAAGCAAAGGGGTCACCTGTATTCACATCATAAGCGACCACGCTGGGCTCGTTTAAAACTATACCTTCGTCCTGTTTGTATATCATAACCTTGGTGGTGCCCAAATCTATTCCTATATCATTGCTTATTGCCATTTTATTCCTCCCTGTAAGTATTGTAAGCGTATACCCACGCTGTTATTTTGCCGCAGCCGGCCTGTGCCAGCCGCTGCGCACACCGGCTGAGCGTGCTGCCGCTGGTCATCACATCATCTATCAGCAACAAATTTTTGCCCGAAATATCCGTTTGCGCCAAAAAAGCTCCCTGCAAATTGGTTTTCCTTTTGGCAAGGGGCAGGTTGTGCTGAATTTCAGTCTTTTTTATCTTTTTAAGCCCATGGTATACAGGCACTTTGAACCTGCGGCTTATGGCCTTTGCCATCTGCCGCGGCAGGTCTGTTTCATGGGTGTACAGCTTTGATTTATGGCAGGGTACAGACCGAACCATATCTATTTCATTTTGCACCAAAATTGTGTTAATGTCAACCGAAATATCCTGTAAAAATGAGGAAAGAAACCGCGCCGGATTGGAAAACTTTGCCTTTATTACAGACTGCGCCGCCGCACCTTTATAATAGTAAGAGCCGTAGGCCGCATCGATCAGTGGCGGACAGTCGGCATCGGGTACTTTACCCTCTTTCATACGGCAGGCTGCCAGCTGCAAGCCGCAGCTTTCGCACAGGTTTCCCGCCGCCGGTTTAAAACAGCAGCGGCATTTGGGAACTGTCAGTATTTTCCTGATAAAATCAGACATTGTATTCCTCCAAAAAATGTTTTACGCCGGAATATCTCAATTGTTTTTTATCATTTATTACCATATTTTGCAGTATATCCGGCCTGCCAACTACCACAAGGAGCTCTTTCGCCCTGGTAAAAGCGGTGTAAAGCAGGTTTCTGTATTGCAGTTCCGCCGGAGTATCGCTGATACACAGGACAACGGCTTTAAATTCACTGCCCTGGCTTTTGTGCACCGTTATGGCCCAGGCGTGCTCCAACTGGCCGAATATCTCCTGCCGGTATACATAATCTTTTTCATCAAATCGCACCGTCATGGTCTTGTTGTAAGTGTCTATGGCAACAATGCGCCCTATATCACCGTTGAACACGCCTATTTCGGTTTCGCCGTCTGCGCCGGTATATTCCAGGTCATAGTTGTTTTTTATCTGCATAACCTTGTCCCCCTCGCGGAAGGTTATGCCGTTGAACACTATCTGTTTTTTATCTTCGGATTCCGGGTTTATCACCGATTGCAGCAGCGCGTTTATATTGGCTGTGCCGCCGCGCTTTTTCCTGGACGGACAGATTATCTGTATGTCATCAAAATTGTTGTAGCCATAGGCCGACGGAAGCCTGGTACTTATCAGCGAGGCAACGGTGGGTTCGATATTGCTCTCGTCTCTTTCCATAAAAAAGTAATCCCCTGTTCGGCCGGAGCCCATTGGCAGCTTTCCGTGGTTTATGGCGTGAGCATTGACCACAATGTCGCTTTGCTGTGCCTGGCGGAAAATATCCGTCAGCTGAACTGCCGGCACCAGGTTACATTCCAGCAGGTCTTTCAGCACATTGCCGGCTCCAACCGAGGGCAGCTGGTTGTAGTCACCCACCAGCACTATCCTGCATCCGTCCTTGGTGGCGGTGACCAGCTGGCTGAACAGGACTACATCCACCATGGAACATTCGTCCACTATCAGCACATCGCAGGGCAGAGGGTTGTCCTTGTTGCGGGAAAACCTTATGGCGTTACGGCTGCCGGGAACAACTTCCAGCAGTCTGTGAATGGTCTTTGCCTTTCGGCCGGAAAGCTCGCTCAGCCTTTTGGCCGCCCTGCCAGTGGGTGCGCACAGGCTGACCGACTCCGCCTGCATTTCAAACAATGTTATTATTCCTTTGACCAAAGTGGTTTTACCGGTACCGGGGCCGCCGGTTATAATGCTGATACTGCTGTCCATAACCTTTTCCAGCGCTTTTATCTGATTGGGCGCGTATTTTATGTCCAGCATCTTTTGTACAGCGTCCACTGCCGAAGAAAAATTTTTCACCTGCGGCGGCTGGTTATGCAGCAGCCGGGAAATTTTCTGACAGGACACCATCTCGGCGGTATAAAGCTGTGCAAGATATATAAAAGCCGTGCCTTTGATATCTTCGGCAAAAAGCTGTCCTTCGTCACAGCAGTCTTCCAGACAGGAAGCCACCTTTTCCGGCTCCACTCCTATAAATGCGGAAACTGTGGAAACCAGCCTGTCGGCAGGCACGCAGCTGTGGCCTTTGTTGGCATTGTGGCGCAGAACATAAAATATTCCGCCGCGCACCCTTTGCCGGCTGTCATATTCCAGCATCATCCTCTGGGCTATTTCATCCGCCTGCTCAAAAGGAATGTTGCATGGGGCATCGCACAGTATATAGGGATTGGCATTGACTGCTTCCACTGTATTTTCGCCGTAATAGGAATACAGCGCTATGGCCTGGGCCGAGCTCAAGCCATAGCCTGCAAGGTTTACTATCACATCCTGTATGCCGTAAATGCGCTTGAATTCCTCCTGTATGGCCAGCGCCTGCTTATAAGATATTCCCTTTACCTTGCTCAGCCGCACCGGGTCCCGGGCCAGTATCTCAAAGGTCTGCCGTCCAAAAGCCTTTACAATTCTTTTGGCAGTAGCGGGCCCTATTCCTTTTACGGCGCCGGAGGACAGGTACAGCAATATGGCGTTTTCCTCCTCCGGAAGGGTTACCTCATAACTCTGTGCCTTGAACTGCACGCCAAAAGAGGGATGGTTGGTATAGTTACCCCAGACAACCAGCCGCTGCCCGGGTGCAAGGCCCACCATCTCTCCCACTACGGTTACCATTTCTTCATCTGTCTGCAATTCCAGCACTGTAAAACCGGTGTCGGGTGAAGAAAAAGTTATATATAAAATTGTACCTTCAATCCTTTCGCGCTCCTGCAAAATAACCTCCCGGAAAAAATTTCAGACAAAATTTATTTTTTCTGTAAAAAGGAAAGATTTTCCTCTGTCCGCTGTGCCAGCTGCCGCCGGCTGACTTTTATTGTATCCGGATATACATTTTCATCGCCGCCGCCTATCAGTATGACACGGTTGTTAAAAAGCGTGTTGTGAATATACTTTATCTTTTTTCGCCGCCTGTCCGAACGGGAATATCTCATAACAGTTACAGACGGCGGCGATTTTACGCCGTTTAAAATATTGAATATCATATCCAGAAAGCTGTACCGGCCGAAAACCGCAAAAGCCGTCAACAATATCATATACGCTTCGTACAAAATAAACGCCCCCCAAAAAGCTTTTACACAATCTTATGAGGGGGGCGAGATTTTTGTTACTCGTGAAATTTACACAAAAACATCTTTGCTGGCAGATATATATCCTTCCCGCAAAGCTTTGTCAATAAGCAGGCACAAACCGGTCAGCTGCATATCCAGGTACATACCTACCATTTTGTTGTAAATTTCCTCGCTGCCTGACTGCTCGGATTGCAGCAGCTGCAAAATTCCCTGGCAAAAGCTGTGAACAAAGACATATATCATGGTATCGGCATTCTTTTTGCCCTCGTTGACATCAAAACACTGGTAAAAAGAGTTTTTTATCAGTTCTGCCGCCCAGTTTATCAGTCCGTCGCTGACTGTTCTGGAATTGAGAAGAATTCTCATTCTTTTACGGTGCTTTCTGCCCTCTGTGCCCAACTGAACCAGCACATTGTATATTTTTTCTTCCAGCAGTTCCCTGAGATACAAAGACGGTTTTCGGGCTGTTTTATCCACCGAAAGCTTCATGTTTTCACCCAGCAGTGTGATTTCACCGTGGGTCTGCCGGGATATAACCTCATTCAGCTTATCTGTCAGCGGTTTTATCAGCGAAAGTATAAGCCGGTCTTTGTTTTTGAAATACCTGTAAAGATTGCCGGTGGTACAACCGGATTTTCGGGCTATTGAACGCATGTCGCAGGCTTCAATCCCCTTTTCCAGCATTATATCCAGTGCCGCCTGCTCTATCCTGTCACGCACATCATCTTTCAGTGTCTGCGGCATAAAAGCACCTCCTTTCCTGTTACATATAAGTATACATTTATGCGGCACTTTCCGTCAACTTTTTTATGTGAATAAATATCCCCCGGCGAAGCCGGGGGTTTTTCATAGACGGGTAAAACCCTCTGCTACTGGCCACGCATCACGTTGCGTTGGTACGGTCTGACACTTGCATAAGATTTTTACCTGCTACCCGTAAACGGGTT
>CASFSP010000061.1 GCA_949297385.1 uncultured Oscillospiraceae bacterium | reverse complement strand
TACTTACCCATCTTGCAGAAAAAACTCATATAGGCGTCCTGACAGGCTCTCCCATAACAGATATGAAAATCACCCTTGTAAATGGGCGCGCGCACATCAAGCACACCGAAGGCGGAGATTTCAGGCAGGCCACATACCGCGCCGTCAGAAACGGGCTTATGCAGGCGCAAAGTGTTCTGCTGGAGCCATGGTATGATTTTGAAATCTGGGTTCCGTCAGAAAGTATCGGCAGGGTTATAACCGATATTCAGCGCATGAGCGGCAGTTTCCGGCGGCCGGAACAGAACGAAATGTATTCAATACTGCGCGGAGAGGCACCGGTAAGCGAAATCAGTTCCTATAATACCGAGCTTTTGGGCTTTACAAAAGGCAAAGGCAGGATATCCCTGAAATTCAAAGGATATATGCCCTGTCACAACAGCCGGCAGGTGATTGAAAATATCGGATATGACCGGCGGAGCGATACGGAAAACACAGCAGATTCGGTGTTCTGCACCCACGGTGCAGGAATAGTGATAAAGTGGGATGAGGTAAAAAACAAAATGCATCTGCCGCGGTTTTTTAAAGAGAAAAAAGAGGAAGCCGTGAAAGTACGCAGGATAACCCCTTCACAAGTTGCCGGATATTATTCTTCCCTGGAAGACGACAAAGAACTGCTGAAAATATTCGAGCAGACCTACGGAAAAATAAAAACCGATAAATACCTTGCCCTTAAATCTGCCCCGAAAGAAAAAACAGCGCCCGAAAAGCATACACAGGCAAAGAAATTTGACAAAGAATTTTTGCTGGTGGATGGGTATAACATAATATTCGCCTGGGACAGGCTGAAAAAAACGGCCGCAGAAGATATAGAAGCAGCCAGGCATCAGCTGGCAAATATATTGTGCAACTACCGGGGATTTCAGAAATGCGAAGTAATCCTGGTGTTTGACGCATATAAAGTCAAAGGAAATGTGGGCGAAATATCCAAATACCACAATATAACAATAGTATATACAAAAGAGGCCGAAACTGCCGATATGTACATTGAAAAGGTTACCCGACAGATTGCAAAGAATTACAAAGTAAGGGTGGCTACATCTGACGGACTGGAACAGATTATCATACTGGGTCACGGTGCCCTCAGGTTGTCCGCCTCTGCTTTCGCCGAAGAGGTTGAAGCCGTAGAAGAGGCTGTCAGAAGTTTTCTGCAATAAACATTGCCTTTATTGCATATATATTATCCAGGGGTGATAAGATTGGTAAACGAACCGTTTGTTATTGAAGTGGACGGCGAACTGCCAAACCTGTCAAAAGGCGAAAATTTCGAGTTTAACAAAACTAATTTCTGGTCAGAAACTGCATCTGACAAAAGCGGAATGTTAGAAGAGATCAGCCAAAAGCTGGATATCATAATAAGTCTGTTAAAAGAAAAAGAAAACGGAAAGGCATAGCCTTTCCGTTTTTCATTATCAGTCTTCGCAGTCTGTGTCGGATGACATGTTATAAACCGGGCAGTCCAGGTCAAAACTGTCACAGAAGGTGAGAGCAGTTGACGGATAGGGGCGTACACCTTCTACCCAGATGTTTTCTCTCTTCCACAGTTTGTCAACAATATTACCGCGGATTCTGGCCATATATCTGGGGCAGGAGCCGGAGGTATCTTTGTATATACTGCAGTTCAGCTGAACCACCATGCATGAACCGTCTATGTAAGCCAGCTCATTTTTCAGGTCAGTTATCAGGTTGCCGTCTTTGGTGGAATAGAAGTTGTACAGAACTTCGTCCACTACCTGTATCGGAATTGCGATGTATGTGGGAGCGCAGTTTTCCTGTGTAGGCACTGAGCGCACAACAATCTGGCCATGAACTGTGATTTTTACGCCGGGGCGCCGTGTTTCACAGTGTACCAGTTCTTCTTTTGCGCCGGTTACACGGAAACTGGCATAGGATGTGTCGATTTCACCGGGATAGTCGATTATACCGCGGCAGTTATTCAGAATTCCGTTTACGCTGGGCAGCGGAATGCATGTTCTGATTTGTTTTGTTGCGATGCAGCGCACATTCTGGGCGCAGATATCCAGGTATTCTTCGTTGGGCAGGTTATCCAGAATACCAAACCTCGCTTTATTTTTGACAAGAAAATCTTTTTTTGTACAGTTTTCCATGTATAAAAAACCTCCATAAACTTATTAGCAATCGCTTAAAGTATAATATGCCGTTTTTGGCGTTATGTTACATTATGAATACAGTTAAAATTTATTCTTGTTAGCAGACTTTATAAATGGTATACTATATAGGATATTATATGAAAGGTGAACGGTTTTATGGGATACAAAGCGATTTTTTTTGATCTTGACGGAACACTGACGAACCCGGAAGAGGGCATTTTAAATTCCATACAGTATGCCGCAGATTATTATAATGTGGCCACTGTAAGGGAAAATTTAAAAAAATATATCGGTCCTCCGCTGGTTGACACTTTCAAAGAGCTTATAGGCGAAGACAAAGCGGAAGAGGCCGTTGAAAAATACCGTGAAAGATTTGCAGCAGGCGGCGGCATGTACGAAAACGAAATATATCCCCATGTGCGGCAGACACTGGCTGCATTGAAGGACAAAGGATATATTCTGTGCACAGCCAGCAGTAAGCCCCAGATATTTGTGGACAAAATATTGGAACATTTTGATATAAAGAAATACTTTGACTTTGTGGGCGGCGCTTCTCTTGACGGCACGGTAAGCAAAAAGGAAGACGTAATAAATCTGGTATTACAGCAGACCGGAATAGAAAACAGTCAGGTGCTTATGGTCGGTGACCGTAAGTTTGACCTGGAAGGTGCCCGGAGAATGAATATGGATGCGGTTGGAGTGCTGTACGGCTTTGGCAGTTATGAAGAACTGAGTGCATGTAAAAATATCGCGCTTATAAAAGATATAACAGAACTGGAAAGAATACTGGCTTAGGAGTTACCAATGGAAAAAAACAGAAAAAAACATACTTTGGCCGACAGATTAAAGGTTTACAAAAAGCGATTTAACCGATTGGACAAAAAGACAAAAATTCAGATATATGCCATAGGAGTCCTGGTTGTTATAATTCTAGCCCTAGCCATATTTGCGCTGACTGGAAGGGGCAAAAACCCTACATCTACCGATGGTTTATATGCAGACGGTTCGTTGTTTTCAGGCTCGTACGATCCACTAGCCGACTCCCAGTATCAGGATTACTATACACAGGCTATACAGGAATATTCTGATGTTCTGTTACCTGAAAACAACGAGACAGACAGAAACTATTTTCGCGAAACGCTGTTTATAGGCGACTCAAACACCGAAGGCCTGGCGGCTTACAATCATCTTTCATTGCAGTATGTAATGGGTGTTACCGGTATGCCGATACAGTCTGTTACTACCAGCAAGTGCATATGGTTTGTAGGTTATGAAGAGCCTGTCACCATGCCCACTGCCGTCGGCATGCTGAAACCAAGAAGGATAATAATAAATTTCGGTACAAACAATGCAGGCGGAACGGAAACCGAAGATTTTATAAAATCTTATGAAAATGCCCTGGCAGCTATTACAAAAGCATATCCTTATGCAGATATAATTGTTGAATCTGTACTTCCTGTTGCCAAATCCAGGAGCTACCCAAACATAACTATGCAGGATATTGACGAATTCAATCTGGCACTGGCAGAGATGTGCCGCGAAAATGACTGGAAATTTTTGAATACCGCAGAGGTGTTCAAAGATCCCAACACTGGATTTATGCAGTCAAAATATGTTGCAACAGACGGTATACACCTTAATTCTGACGGATATGAACTGCTTTTGGATTATGTTGGCTCACATAAATATATAACAGAAGATACAAGACCGGCCAGAGGTTCCATTCCTACCAGAAGAAATCCGCCGCGGCAGCCCAGCTCATCTTCATCAGTTTTGTCTTCATCCATTCATTCCAGCAGCATTATGTCTTCCAGCAGCATTCCGCATTCCAGCAGTGTGATATCTTCCAGTAGTTCGTCTTCATCTTCATCATCTTCCGCTTCAACACGGCCGTCTTCGCCGTCTGAGTCTTCATCCAGCAGTCAGGAACAAATTCCGTCTTCTTCTGAATCCTCTTCAGAGACAGTGCGGCCGCCGGAAAATAATTCTTCGCAGCCTGAGACAGAAAACACAGGAAGCAACACAACTTTGCCGGAAGATGGAACGGAGGGAAATATATGAATGTAACAGTTTTAGGTTCCGGAAGATGGGGAACTTTTTTGGCTGTATATCACAGCCGCAGGAATAATGTAGTGCTGTGGGGCAGAGAAGGAAGCCCGGATTTTGAACAGCTATTAAATGAAAGAAAAAACAGCTACCTGCCCCTTCCGGATAATCTTATTCTGGAACCGGATCTGGAAAAGGCTTTAAAACATTCAGATTACATTGTAATTTCCATAAGTGCTCAGCATCTGAGAGAATTTTGCCAAAGGATAAATCAGTACAATGTACACGGAAAAACATTTATTCTGTGCATGAAAGGTATAGAAAGTGAAACCGGCGAAAGATTGTCGGAGATAGTCAAAGATACGATCAGGCAATATGTAAATATTTGTGTCTGGGTTGGCCCGGGCCATGTACAGGATTTTATGGCCGGTATTCCTAACTGCATGGTCGTGGACAGTGCTGACAAAATGGTCACCAAAGATGTTGTGGAAAAATTTTCCGGCGATCTGATAAGGCTTTATCTCGGCGATGACATCATCGGGACGGAAATAGGTGCAGCCGCCAAAAATGTAGTCGGTATAGCAGCCGGTATGTTGGACGGACTTCATCTTTCAAGCCTGAAAGGTGCTCTTATGGCAAGAGGCGCCAGGGAAGTGTCCCGACTGATAAAGGCCATGGGCGGCAATGAACTCACGGCCTATGGATTAAGCCATTTGGGTGATTACGAGGCAACCCTGTTTTCTCTGCACAGCCAGAACCGTATGTTTGGTGAAAGATTTATAACCGGCGAAAAATACGATAAACTGGCAGAAGGTGTGGCCACTGTTAAAGCTCTTATGAAACTTTCGGAAGAATATCATGTGGAAATGCCCATTTCACATGTTGTTTATGATATACTTTACAATAATTTCAATCCGCAGGACGCCTTGTCCAGACTTTTCAGCCGCGATGTCAAAGGTGAATTCACCAATAACTATTGATCAAAATAAAAAGCCGCCAAAAGGCGGCTTTTTATTTACGAAAATTATTGACAAATTTATAAAATGAGATATAATTATCACATAAAGAGATAATTATATCTCATAGGAGGCATTATGAAAGATAAAAAAATTGCAATTATCGGATTTCTGGGCATTCTGTGTGCTGCCGCTATGTCCGGGGCTGTGTGGTACTCTTTAAAATTCAATGGCGGCAGACTGGTATATCCTATGGATTTCGGCAGCTATGTTTTCAGTTACAAAGATTTGCCCATGATTTTGGCATGTATAGTTGTGATCATATATTTTGCTGTTGTATTTTTGTCAGTTTTTTTACACGCTGCGCAAAAAAAGAGTGACAGGAAAGAAGGCTATACCAGAAAAATCAATCCAAAGCTTGGCTTTCTGGGTTTTTTCGGCTTTCTGGGTTTTCTTGGATTTCTGACATATCCCGCTTCAGGCCAGGTGACACCTTTTGTGTTTTTTATATTTTTTGGTTTTTTCGGGTTTTATTACGAAGGTAAGATGTCCGGCACTTTTATGGATGAACGCTTTCGCGAGAACGCTGCGCGTGCCCAGTCAATGGCTTATAAAATCAGCTTTACAATAAATTTCATCGCGCTTATTGTCTTTTCACAGGGATATCTTACGAAAAATGCAGAATGCACATTGGCTGCATTGATAATAACATTGTCACTGTCTATGGCACTGTGCATATTCCTTGGGGAATACCTGCTGTACCATTATGATAATGACGAAAACCGGATATGACAGGAGGCGTCATGGCTGAATTTGAATGCAGACTGAAAATTTACAGACAGTTGCAGGGGCTTACACAAGAACAGCTAGCAAAGATTGTCGGAGTGCGACGAGAAACAATAATGAGACTGGAAAAGGCGCAGTATAATCCATCACTTAAACTGGCGATAGATATTTCCAGGGCAGTGAAAGCACCTATTGAAGAAATATTTATATTTCCATAAAAACAAACACGGAGCCATTTTGAGAGGGTTCCGTGTTTGTTTTTTATGTTATATAAGGGTAAGAGATTGGCATTTACAGGGCAATAGAGTATTTTTCTTTCTGTCTTTGATAGTTCTCCTGATATGGGAAGCTTGCATCTTTCCTGTATCTTCTGGAAGACTCATGAGGAGCAAAACTGTCGTTTTTGGCTTCCAGAACAGCTATTGCTATATTGGAGCAGTGAGCTGCACATCTTTCATATGCATTAAGTATGTCTGAAAGTACAAAACCGAGCTCTATGGTGCACTGCTGATTTTTCAGTCGTTCTATGTGGTTGTCCTTTATTTCCAAAATAAGTTCATTTATAACATGCTGCAAAGGTTCAACTTCCATTGCTATTTCAATATCATCCTGAACATAGGAGTTTTCTGTGTAATCTATAAGCTCAAAGGTAGCATTTTTAAGAATTCCCAGCTCTCGCATAGCCTCATCAGAAAAGCTGATCTTTTTGTCAAACATTTCGCGGCCGGCTTCGATGATGTTTACGGAATAGTCGCTTATTCTTTCAAAATCATTTATAACATGCAGCATCTTGCTGATCTCATGGCTGTCATCAACTGTCAGGTCCTGCTCTGAAAGCTGCACAAGATAAGATCCCAATTTGTCTTCATATTTATCTACCGATTTCTCCATGGATTTTATCTCATTATACAGCTTTTCATCGGCGCTGTTCAGGTTTTCGGCAGATTTTTTAAATCCTTCAAAAGCAAGGTTTGACATTGTCTGCACCAGTGTCTGACTTCTTTCAACAGCCAAAGCCGGTGTAAGCAGCAATCTTTTATCCAGCAGCTGAAATTCTTCGTCGCCGCCATCGTCTTTGATCGTTGCGATTGCCAGTTTTTCCAACAGTGAAGAGAAGGGCAGCATTACTGCGGTTGCCATTACGTTGAAAGTGGTGTGCACCAGGGCAATACCTTTCTGGTCAATAACACTGTTTACAAATTCAAAATGGAATATGGAATTAAGGCCGTAGAATACTATCAGGAATATAGTAACACCTATTATATTGAAATACAGGTGCACGGCAGCAGCTCTTTTGGCATTTTTGGTAGTGCCGAAAGAAGACAGTATAGCTGTTATACATGTACCGATATTCTGTCCCATTATTATGGGCATTGCACTGCCGTAAGTTATTACACCTGTGGTGGACAAGGCCTGCAATATACCGACAGATGCGGAAGAAGACTGTATTATGGCCGTCAGCACAGTGCCGGCAACAACACCGAGAATAGGGTTGGAAAAGCTTATAAACAGATTGGAAAACCAAGGTGTGTCTGCCAGAGGTGAAACCGCACCGGACATACTTTCCATACCTGTCATAAGTATGGCAAAACCAAGCATGATAACGCCGATATTTTTCTTTTTGTCAGATTTTGCCGCCATGTACATTATTATGCCTATAAAGGCGAGAATCGGTGAAAATGAAGACGGCTTCATCAGATTTATAAGGAAACTGTCACCTTGAAGTCCTGTAAGACTCAGTATCCAGGCGGTTACGGTTGTACCTACATTGGAACCCATTATTATGCCTATGGCCTGGCTCAGAGTCATTATACCGGAATTTACAAAACCTACTACCATTACGGTTGTGGCAGAAGATGACTGGATAACTGCTGTTACGCCCAAACCCAGCAGAAAGCCTTTCAACGGGCTGGAGGTCAGTTTGCCAAGAATTATGCTCAGACGGCTGCCGGCCTGTTTTTCCAAGGCTTTGCCCATAAGGTCCATACCGAATAAAAACAAAGCAAGGCCGCCCATAAGGCTGAAAAGATTAAATATGCTCATACTTTCTCCTGTTTTCATTTTACAATAATTATAAGTTCATTACAATTTTAAAATACATTTGTAAATACTGCACGCAGACTAATGTAAAATAAATGTAAAATAAAGTAAAAACCGCAAGTTTTCCGGGTAAAAAATGTAAACTTTATATATAGATGTGCAGACTTTACACAGTTATAAATAAATAGTATAATTTATTCATCTATTGAACGGAGGAATAAAAAATGGATGCTTCACAGAAAGAATATATGCTCACGCAGCTGAAAAATCTGATAAACATAGACAGTCCAACCGGCTATACAAAGTTTGTCAGTGAATATCTGGTAAAAGAACTGGAAGATATGGGGTATTGCCCATATACTCTTAACAAAGGCGGTGTTATATGCCGGCTGAACGAAGGGGATAACGCACTGGCCCTGGCCGCCCATGTGGATACGCTTGGTGCCATGGTAAAAACCATAAAGTCAAACGGAGCCTTGCAGGTTGCTCCCCTGGGTGGCCTCAACGCCTCAAATGTGGAAACAGAAACAGCCAGAGTTATAGCAAGGGGCGGAAAGGTTTTTGATGCCACATTCCAGGTGGAAAACGCATCCAGCCATGTAAACAAGGAACTGTCCACCGTAATCAGAAGCTTTGACAGCAGCATAGAACTGTTGCTGGATGAAGAAGTACATTCCAAAGCCGATACCGAAAAACTGGGCATACATACAGGTGATATTGTAGCTGTAAATCCGCGTTTTACAATAACAGACAGCGGGTTTATAAAAAGCAGATTTCTTGACGACAAAGCTTCTGCTGCTGTTTTGCTGGCATTGGCAAAAGCTGTAAAAGACGGAAAACTGACACCATCTAGAAAAGTTTATATTATATTTACAGTTTATGAAGAGGTTGGCCATGGCGCCGCCGGTGGACTGCCGCAGGATATAAAAGATATGATCAGCGTGGATATGGGTTGTGTAGGCACAGGGCTCAACTGCACTGAAACGCAGGTTTCTATATGCACAAAGGACTCTTCCGGTCCCTATAACTACGAGCTTGTAAGCGAGCTTATAGAAGCAGCTAAGTCACAGCAGGCAGACTATGCACTGGACATCTATCCGTATTACGGCTCTGATGTGGATGTCAGCCTGAAAGCGGGGTATGATATCCGTCACGGGCTTATCGGTCCCGGCGTATATGCTTCTCACGGTTATGAACGCAGTCATGTAAAAGGTCTTGAAAACACATTCAAACTTTTGTACGGATATTTGAAATAAGTTATAAAGGCTGTCGCACAGACAGCCTTGTTTTTCAGGTGAGCTATGCAGATAAAAACAGGCATAAAAAAGATGGTGGAATTTATATTGCGTTCAGGCAGTATAGATTCGCGATTTACCGGAACAGACCGTGCTCTTACAGGCGCCAGGTTGCACAGAAAAATACAGAAGTCTTACGGACAAAATTATCAGCGGGAAAAAACTCTGAATATAAAGATTGATTTTGAAGATGTTCAGTATGAACTTTATGGCCGTGCAGATGGTATCATTTCCGATGAAGACGGCATAATGATCGATGAGATTAAAACAGTATCAGTTCCGCTGGCAGAAATAGATGAAAATTTTAATAAGGCTCATTGGACTCAGGGGTGCTTTTACCGGTATATAATGTGCGTACAATCATCACTGGAAAGTGCGCGTGTACAGCTGACTTACTGTAATATTGATAATGAAGATATCAAAAAGATTGTAAAGTTGTATAGCTTTACTGAATTACAGGAAGTCGTTTTTTCAATGTTAAAAGAGTACAGAAAATGGGCCATGTTTGCTTCAAACTGGAAAGACAGGCGTACAGAGCTGTTAAAAAATACGGTATTTCCATTTAGTCGGTATCGCAAAGGTCAGCGACAGCTGGCGGTTTCATGTTATAAAGTTATACGAGACGGCCGGCGTCTTTTCGCCTGTGCGCCCACAGGAACCGGAAAAACCATGTCAACGGTTTTCCCGGCGCTGAAAGCAATGGGAGAAGCAATAACTGACAAGGTATTTTACTTGACAGCTAAAAACAGCAATGGACAGGCAGCTTTGGACGCAATAAACATCCTGTCTGACGAAGAAACACTGCCGGTAAAGACCATTGCGATAACAGCCAAGGATAAAATGTGCTTTCTGGAAAAAAGAAAATGCGACCCGGTGTCCTGCCCTTATGCCAATGGATATTTTGACAGGATAAGCGGAGAGCTTTTTCAGATATTACAGAATAACAGCATTTTTACTGCGGATTTCATTCTGGAAAAAGCTAGGGAAAAAATGCTTTGCCCTTACGAGCTGTCACTGGATATCAGCGAATGGTGTGATTTTATTATATGCGATTACAACTATCTGTTTGATCCCACAGTGCATCTGATGCGCTTTTTTGAAAATAAAAAGTCCGACTATGTTTTTCTTATTGATGAAGCCCACAACCTACCGGACAGGGCAAGACAGATGTATTCATCACAGCTGGACAAGAAGAGCTTTTTTGAGGTAAAAAAGCGGTTGGGCAAGTCGGACAAATTTCTATCCGGCAGTCTTAATGAGATAAACAAATTCTTTGTGCGGCAGCGTCACAGGTTTGACGGCACTGACAGCAATTTTATATGTGATAAAGAGATACCAGCTGATATCACAAAGCGGCTTAACCTGTTTTTGCAAAGGGCGGCAGAATATTTTGACAGGCACAAGAACGAAGAAACGGATGAAAATCTGCTTCAGATTTATTTTGATGCCAAATTCTTTATGCGCGTGACAGAAATGTACAATGACAAATATGTTTGCCTTATAATAAAAAATTCTGACAATATAATTCTTAAATTATATTGTACCGACCCATCTGACAATGTAAACCGGCGGCTGGACTGCGGAAAAAGCGCTGTTATGTTTTCTGCCACATTGCAGCCGTTGGATTATTACAAAAATCTGCTGGGTGCAAAAGGGGAAATGATACAGGTGCCCAGCCCGTTTCCACAGGAAAACATGGGTCTGTTTATAGCCGATAAAATCAGCACAAAATACGCAGACAGGCGGGGCAGTCTACCGCAGGTGTGCGAAATGATACATGAAATGATTTCAGCCAAAACCGGAAACTACATAGCCTACTTTCCCAGCTATGAATATATGATTTCTGCTGCTGAAGAATACGGGAACAGGTACCCGCAGGATAAAATTATAATGCAAAGCAAAGATATGAACACCGAAGACCGACAGGCTTTCCTGGATAATTTTTCTGCTGAAAGCGGCGGACTGCTTGCTTTTTGTGTCATGGGCGGTATATACGGCGAAGGCATTGACCTGGCCGGAGAAAAGCTGATCGGCTGTGCCATAGTCGGTGTTGGCCTTGCCAGGCCCAGTGTCGAGCAGGATATAATAAAAGATTATCATAACCGGCACAGCCAGGACGGATACGCTTTTGCATATCAATACCCCGGAATGAACAAGGTAATGCAGGCTGCCGGCAGGGTTATACGCACTTCTTCGGACAGAGGGGTGGTACTGCTGATAGACAAAAGGTTTTCCTCCATGCGATATATCAAAAATATGCCACATCACTGGTCTCACCGGCAAAAAGTGACAGATTGCCGCCGGCTGAAAGATAAATTAAAAATATTCTGGGATATTGGCTCGTAAATTTTTATTGACAAATATCGCTGAATGATTTATACTCAAGATAGTTAGCATTGGGTAACTTAACCCAATGCTAAAAAAATTAGTATCAGTTAGCGTAAACTAACTTAATGACGCAACGGAGGATCTATGGTTAACAAAAGACTGATAAACGAGATGGGCAGCGCCAAAAAATACATTTTTGTAAATGTATTTTTTCAATGGCTTTCACTGCTTTTGAATATAACAGCCATTTCCCGGCTGACATCATATATACAGGCTGTTTATCACGGCAATGCCGGATATGATGAATTGACCAGGGTAATGGCAGTAGTAGCTGTCTGTATGGCTGCCAGATATATGTTTACAATCAGAGCCTCACGGGCAGGCTTTCGCTCAGGAGAAAAAGTAAAACAGACATTAAGGGAAAAAATTTACAAAAAGCTTTTAAGCCTGGGCCCTTCCTACGGCGAAAGCGTAAAAACAGCACAACTGGTACAGATTGCAGTGGAAGGTGTAGATCAGCTGGATACATATTTCAGCGCATATCTGCCACGGTTGTTTTATGCGATGGCCTCTCCGCTGACTTTGTTTTTGGTTATAGGCTGGATTGATCTTTCCGTAGCTGTTGTATTGCTTGTATGTGTTCCGCTGATACCGGTGTCAATAATTGCTGTACAGCGCTGGGCGAAAAAACTGCTTTCAAAATACTGGGGGCAGTATACTGACATGGGCGATACATTCCTGGAAAATCTGCAGGGAATGACCACATTGAAAATATACGGTGCAGATGAAATGAAAAACCGGGAGATGAACCGGCAGGCTGAAAAATTCCGCAAAATAACCATGAGGGTGCTTACAATGCAGCTGAATTCAATTTCAGTTATGGATCTTGTTGCTTACGGCGGAGCCGCAACCGGCGTTATACTCGCCCTTAAAAGTTATTTCGCAGGCAGCATCACACTGGCCGGATGTCTTATGATAATACTGCTGTCGGCAGAATTTTTTATCCCGATGCGCCAGCTGGGTTCTTTTTTCCACATAGCGATGAACGGTATGGCCGCAGCCGATAAAATATTTGATTTTCTGGATGTTACTGTTTCCGGCCAGGGTGAGAAAGAAAATTATCCTTCCGGCGCAGATATTGTATTCCATGATGTTTCTTTCAGCTACGGCGACAGAAAAATACTGAAGGATATAAACATGACATTTGCCAAAAACAGCCTTACGGCGATAGTAGGCGCCAGCGGCAGCGGCAAGTCTACAATTGCTTCGCTTATAATGGGACGAAACAAAAGTTACTCCGGACAGATAACAGCTGGCAGTAAAAATTTTAAAAATATAGACGAAGGACAGATTTTTAAAAATATAACATATGTAAGCCATGGAGATTATATATTCAAAGGAACCATAAGGGATAACCTTGCCATGGCCGGCAATAAGCTGACAGAAAAGAAGATGCTTGATGTTTTGAAATCTGTCAATCTTATGGAAATAGTTGACGGCGAAAAAGGCCTTGATACGCCGATAGACGAAAGGGGAGAAAACCTTTCCGGCGGTCAAAGGCAAAGACTGGCTTTGGCCAGAGCCATCTTACATGACAGCCCGGTATATATTTTTGACGAAGCCACCTCCAACATAGATGTGGAAAGCGAAAATATAATAATGGAACATATCTTCCGGCTGGCAAAGGAAAAAACTGTAATTCTTATATCACACAGACTGGCCAATGTGGTCGGCGCAGACAAAATTTATACCCTGGAAGACGGCCGTATATCCCAGTGCGGTACTCATACCAGTCTTTTGAATACCCGAGGTGTATACAGCAGGCTGTTCAATTCCCAGTCAGTTTTGGAAAACTACTGCTTGTAAAGGAGTTAAAGGTGAATAAAAAGAGCAATATCAAAATTATGGCCCGAATGATAAAACTGGTCCGGCCGCTGAAAATATATATTGTGCTGGCAGTATGCGCCGGTGTGGCCGGGCATATAGCGGCAGCTTTCATAACTGTCCTGGGCGCTTTGGGCATAACATCAGCCCTGGGCTTTGAAACAGTTTTATCAGTAAAAAACATATTTATAATAATGGGAGTGTTTGCCGTACTCAGAGGTATTTTGCGCTATGGAGAACAGGCATGCAACCATTATATAGCTTTCAGGCTTCTGGCCATTATCCGTGACAAGGTTTTCAAAGCTTTGCGCAAGCTGAGTCCTGCCAAGCTGGAAGGCAAGGACAGGGGAAACCTGATATCGGTTATTACATCCGATATTGAACTGCTGGAAGTATTCTATGCCCATACAATTTCCCCCATAGCCATTGCAATGCTGTTTTCCTCCATCGTATGCGGAATAATGCTGTTTTACAGCCCTGTGCTGGCTGTGACAGCCTTTGTAGCCTTTGTGTTTGTGGGTGTTGTTCTGCCCGTTATAACCTCCGGTTCCAGCCGTGACATCGGAAGACAGTTCAGGGATGGTGCAGGGGAAATAAGCACTTTCATGCTGGACAGCATCAGGGGTGTACAGGAAATTATGCAGTATGGCTATGGCGAAAAAAGGCTGGAACAACTGCAAAGCAAATC
Organism: uncultured Oscillospiraceae bacterium; assembly: GCA_949297385.1. Taxonomy (GTDB): domain Bacteria; phylum Bacillota; class Clostridia; order Oscillospirales; family Ruminococcaceae; genus RGIG3102. Next base: position 1,641 of record CASFSP010000061.1, on the reverse strand, counting down.
AATCGGCCAGGCCGGTATTGAAAAAAGAATGAAACAGATTTCCGGCAGAAATATTGCTATGACCAACTTTTTTGTAATGTTTTTTGACCTGGCCGTACTGGTAGTCGGAAGCTTACTTTATCAAAGGGGCGATATCGGCTTTGACGGACTTCTTGTGTCTTTCGTGCTTATCAGCAGTTCCTTTGGCCCGGTGATAGCACTGTCCAATCTGGGCAGTACACTGCAAAGCACTTTTGCCGCGGCAGGCAGGGTGTTTGATATTCTGGACGAAAGCCCGGCAGTTGAAGAAAATACAACCGGCAAAAATGTATCCTTTGACGGTTTAACCACTGACAACATCTCCTTTTCATATAACAAAGAAAATATACTAAACAATGTTAGTGTGAATATAGACAAAGGTCAGATAGTCGGCATAGTGGGAAAAAGCGGCAGCGGCAAATCCACATTCCTGAAACTGCTTATGCGTTTCTGGGATGCGGATAGCGGCAAGATAGACTTTTCCGGAACTGACATAAAAGAAATAAAAACAGGTTCCCTGCGTGCCAATGAGAGCTTTATGACACAGCAGACATTTCTGTTTAACGACACTATAAAAAACAATCTTAAACTGGCAAAACCGGACGCCACAGACGAAGAAATAATTGCTGCATGCAAAAAAGCTTCGGTACATGATTTTATCCTCAGTCTTAAAGACGGTTATGACAGCAAAACAGGAGAGCTGGGGAGCAGTCTTTCCGGCGGCGAAAGACAGCGTCTTGGCCTGGCTATGGCGTTCCTGCACAAAGGAAACCTGCTGTTGCTGGACGAGCCGACCAGCAACCTGGACAGCCTCAACGAAGCCGTTATCCTGAAAGCGCTGAAAGAAGAAAAAGAAGAGCGCACGGTAGTGCTGGTTACTCACCGCCGGTCAACGTCAAGAATTGCAGACAAAGTTTACAGGGTTGCCCAGGGGGCTATATGCTGAAAAAAGATGTAAAAAGCAAGGTTGAAAGGGAAAAGAAGATTGTGGGACAGATGATAGCTGTTTACTGCCGCGGTCATCACCCGGGATATGACGGCCTTTGTCCGTCCTGCGCACGGTTGAGGGAATACGCCTGGCAAAGAAGTGACAAATGCCCTTTCAAAGAAAGCAAGACTTTCTGTTCCAATTGCAAAGTCCATTGCTATAAACCGCATATGAGGGAAGAAATCAAAAGAGTTATGAAGTATTCCGGCCCCAGAATGATTTTTTATCATCCTGTCACAGCCGTCAGACATGTTATCGAAACTTTAAAAGAAAAAAGGAGAATTAAAAATGAAAATTAAAAAAGCAATTCTGATTGCCGCAGGCAGTATTTCCTTTCTTTTGGGCACTATTGGTATAATTCTGCCTATACTGCCGACGGTTCCTTTCTACCTGCTGACAGCCTGCTGTTATGCCAAAAGCAGCGAGAAATTGCACAGCTGGTTTACCGGGACAAAGTTGTATAAAAACAACCTGGAAAGCTATGTCAAAGGCGAGGGAATGACTGTAAAATCCAAAGTGAAAATTATGGCGGTTGTCACCGCACTTATGACCGCCGGATTTGTAATGATGGACGAAGTGCCTGTTGCGAGAGTAATCCTGCTGGTTATATGGTCTGTACACGCATTGTATTTCCT
>CASFSP010000060.1 GCA_949297385.1 uncultured Oscillospiraceae bacterium | reverse complement strand
TGAATACCGCACAGCTGGAAGAAGACCAGACTCAAAGCACTGACAGATATACAGAAACAGAGATAATGGTGGGTGAAATGGGCCTTAAAGGCATACTCACCACGCCAAAAGGCGCGGACAGCTACCCTGTGGCGGTGCTGGTGCAGGGTTCCGGACAGACGGATTTCAACGAAACAATCGGCCCCAACCGGCCGTTTATGGAGATCGCACACCGGCTGGCGGAAAAAGGCATCGCCAGCGTAAGGGTGAACAAAAGGTTTTTCCAGTTCCAGGACATGGCGGCAGAAGAAACACTGACAATCTATAACGAATATATGGACGATATATATGCCCGGATAGACTGGGCAAAAGAAAATGTCAGTGAGGATGTGTATGTTATCGGCCACAGCCAGGGCGGAATGAGTGCCCCAAAAATTGCGCTGGACAATGATGTGAAAGGTGTCGTTATGATGGCCGGAAGCATAAGAGGCCTGGAAGACATAATATACGACCAGAACATGGCGGCTCTGGAAAAGATGACAGATATAAGCCGGCGGGACAAACAGCGGATGACACAGCAGATACAGGACGCTGTACGGCAGGTAAAATCTCTGACGGCAGACAACGGAGAAAGCATACTTGGTGTGCCGGCTTCATATTGGTTCAGCCTAAAAGATCTCAATCGGGCAGATATACTTAAAAATCAGCTGGAAATCCCTGTACTGATAATGCAGGGCACAGCAGACTTCCAGGTTTATTACGATAAAGATTATCATTATATGCAGCAGGAACTGTCCGGAAATGACAATATAATCTTTAAAGAATATGAAGGCCTTAATCACCTGTTTATGCCCCAGGCTTTGCCCGGCGTCATTGATACCAGCGAATATATGACCCTCAATCATATCCCGTCACAGGTAACTGATGATATAGCCGCTTTTATAAATGGTGAAAAATAATTTTCATATTTCAAAACAGCCGCCGTTCTTCGGCGGCTGTTTTTATCAAAAAATAAAACCGCGGAAATTCCGCGTTTTTTTGTTATGTTTTTCAGAAAGTCTGTGTGCCGTCATACCACTGATCCGGGATAATATGCCCTATAAATCCGGCACAAGCCAAAGCCACATAGGCATTCACACCAATTGTAAGTATCCGTATCAGTATTGACCCAAAAGGAATAAATATCAGCACTGCGGACAAAAGTCCTACAAGAAGCCGCCACGGAAGAGCGGTGATAAATGCAAAAATAAGATAGCTTACAATTTCCGGTATTATATGTTCTGACAGTCCTTTCATGTAATAGCTGAACGGATAGTTGGGATTAGCTATATAAAGATACGGCAACAGTGAAAGCAAGGCGCTAAACAGATACATGGCCACCCGACCAAACAATGCAAAAAAGCCACCGATAAGAGCCAGTCCCAAAAGGACCAAAAGTGATAAAACAGTAAGTACATACTGCAACAGTATAATTTTAAACATATTGCCCGGGTTTTCGTTGGCTACAAACACTGAATAAGCATCTGATATTTCCGGTTTGCCTTTGTTGAAAGCACGAAAATAAAAACATGATGTGCCGATTGATACAACGGCTGATATTAAAGCAAATGCTATGGACAGAAAAATACTTCCTTCGGACAGCTTGTTCGAAACTGTATCGACAATATAAACCAACACAGAAACAATGTAAAATGTGGGCATGTTGGCCAAAAATATTTCTTTTGCGCGTTTTCTGAATTCAGAATTCATAAAAGCACCTCCTTTATAAGGATTATACCATAATTATCAGACAAAATATATATCAAACCATAAATAAAAAGTGTTCGCAAGGCTGTCAAAAAGGCTATCTGAGTTTTTTATCACAAGAGTTTCAGAAATTCCGTGCACCGGCATACCATTCGTCGGGTATGATGGACGCAATAAAGCCGGCTATGGACATACTCAAAAATACCCGGAACATAAGCAGGAGGAATATCATCGTAAGCGGGCCTATAATGGGCAGGAAAATCAAAAAGACCATGACGATACCCAGCAGTAAACCCAGCGGAACGCCTGTCAGAAATACGAAAATAACATATCTGACGACCTCCGGCAGCAGATATTTTGACAGGCCTTTCAGATATAAAGCGGTAGGATAGTCCGGGTTCGATATGTACAAAAAGGGCAGCATCCTGATAAGTGAGCCGGCTATAACCGAGACTGCTGTCGATGCTAAAACCATAAAGGAGCCCATCGGAGCCATTGCACTCACAGCCAGCTGCAAAATCATTGTCAGCGCGTATTGTATTGCTACTATACTTACCAGCCCGGCCAGGCTGCTGTTTTCGGTGAAAATGGCGAATATATCAGCAATTTTGGGTTTTCCCCTGTTGAAGGCGCGAAAATAAAAACAGCACAGCCCTGTGTTAGCCACAGTGTACAACAGTGAAAAAAGTGCAGACAGCAACAAGTTTTCAGTTCCTGCGTGCAAAAACACCTGAATCAGCACGGTTTCCACAATTCCTGCCAGAATAAATATTCCGATGTTGTCAAAAATTATTTTCCCTGATTTTTTCCATATTTGTCTATACATAACGGCACCTCCTTTTATATAAATTATATCACCTTGCCAATAATAATTATATATGTAAAAATTAACATAACTTTTACAAAAAATATATTCATTTACATAGAATAGCGTATTTAATATTGATAAAATCTAGTAAAAATAGTAAAATAAAATATATATGCAAAAATTGGTTTTTTGGAGATATAATGAGAGATTATAGTATTTCGGGCAGCATTGTGGTGTATAACAAACCGGATGACGCCTATAAAACGGTGGAAAGTGTAAAAACTTTCGCCGGTGATATGGACCTGTACATCATAGACAATGCCAGCCGCGAAAATATCGGCCGGATGCTGGAAAAGCATTTTGACGCAAATTATATCAACATGGGTTACAATGCCGGTTTCGGCAAGGCTCACAACCGGGCGCTGGATAAGATAAATTCAAAATATCACTTTGTGATAAACCCTGATATATTGATTAACCGTGACACTGTAAACAACCTTTGTCGCTTTATGGACGAAAATCCGGATGTGTCCATCGCATGTCCCAAGGTGCTGCATCCGGACGGCAGCATACAGTATATTGCAAAGAAAAAACCTGGGCTTTTGTCCCTGGTAAGCCGAAGGATACATTTTAAATTTCTTCAAAAAATTGAAGATGATTATCTTATGAAAGACGCAGACCAGGACCAGCGGTTCCCGGTGGATTTCTGCACCGGATGTTTTTTTGTCATACGCACTGATGTGATGAAAAAAATCGGCGGTTTTGACGAGGATTATTTTCTGTATTTTGAAGACGCTGACATAACCATGAAAGCCAAACAGTACGGACAGGCTTATTATGCGCCATCGGCCAGCGTAGTGCATTTCTGGCACAGAGAAACAGCCAGCAGCAAACGACAATTTTTGATACAATTAAAGTCCATGTTTATATATTTCAGAAAATGGGGCTTTAAGCTGAAATAAAAGGAGATAAATATGAAAGGTATAATTTTGGCGGGCGGAGCCGGAACCAGGCTGTACCCGCTGACCATGGTAACTTCAAAACAACTTTTGCCGGTGTATGACAAACCGATGATCTACTATCCGCTGTCCACCCTTATGCTGGCGGGCATAAAGGATATACTTATTATATCAACACCCTCAGACACACCGCGTTTCAAAGAACTGCTGGGAGACGGCAGCCATTTTGGTATCAGCCTGTCATACAAGGTTCAGCCCAGTCCCGACGGCCTGGCACAGGCTTTCCTGTTGGGTGAAGAGTTTATCGGCGATGACGCCTGCGCCATGGTGCTGGGAGACAACATTTTCTACGGCGCAGGCTTTTCCACGATACTCAAACAGGCGGCACAAAATGCCCAGAGCGGCCGCGCCACCGTTTTCGGATACCATGTGGATGACCCGGAACGCTTTGGCATAGTGGAGTTTGACGAAAACGGCAAGGTTATTTCCGTAGAGGAAAAGCCGGAAAACCCAAAAAGCAATTATGCCATCACAGGCCTGTATTTTTATGATAAAGATGTGGTGGAATACGCCAAACAGGTAAAACCTTCTGCAAGAGGAGAACTGGAAATCACAACCCTTAATGAAATTTACCTGAACAAAGGCAGGCTGGATGTAAAATTGCTGGGCCGCGGCTTTGCCTGGCTGGATACCGGCACAATGGACAGTTTGGTGGAAGCGGCAAACTTTGTGCAGACGGTGGAAAAACGACAGGGGATCAAGATTTCCGCTCCGGAGGAAATAGCATATAAAAACGGCTGGATAACCAAAGAGCAGCTGCTGGCCAGCGCTGAAAAATACGGTAAAAGCCCCTACGGAAAACACCTGCACAAGGTAGCTGAGGACAAACTGAGATATTAAGGTGATTATATGAAGATACTTATTACCGGAGCCGGCGGAATGCTGGCCAGTCAGATTATCACTGACCTGCAAAGAGGCTATACCGAACTGGGCCCGATACCGGACAGTTTTTTTGGTGCACAGCTGCTTTTGCGGGATGTAAAGGAACTGGACATTACAGACAAATCAGCCTGCGAAAAATATATTTCCGAAAACAGGCCGGACATTGTCATCAACTGTGCCGCTTACACCAATGTGGACGGCTGTGAAACCAATATGGAGGACGCGTTCAAAGTAAACGCCCTGGGACCCAGAAACTTGGCCATAGCCTGTCACAGCACAGGCGCAAAGCTGGTGCATGTGTCCACCGACTATGTGTTTGCCGGCGACGAGCC
>CASFSP010000059.1 GCA_949297385.1 uncultured Oscillospiraceae bacterium | reverse complement strand
TCAAAGCTCTACCCTCTTTTGCTTTATAAATTATATGTAGTTGTGTATAATTGCGGCGGCCTGCGGCACAGTTTGCCGGCTTTTTGTACATACTGCCAAAGTTGTTTTTTTGTGTTGACTTTATAAGTAAAAAGATATATTATTCTTTCGCGATATATGGAGGTATTATATGGAACAGAACAGAATATTGGAAGGAAGTATATATAAAAATATAATGATGTTTTTCCTGCCCATATGGATGGGAACATTTTTCCAGCAGCTGTATAATACCGCCGATGCCGTTATAGTAGGCAACTTTGTAGGCAAGCAGGCGCTGGCTGCTGTGGGCGGCCCTACCGGCACCATAATAAATCTTCTTATAGGCTTTTTTGTGGGCCTTTCAGGCGGTGCCAGTGTGGTTGTGGCCAAATATTACGGCGCCAGAATGGGCGAACAGTCGGAAAAAGCTTTGCACACGGCGGTGGCGCTGTCCAGAGCCGGAGGCATATTGCTGATGGCTGTGGGTATACCCTTTTCACCCTATGCGCTGAAAATGATGGGAACACCGGCAGATATAATGGATTATGCCTGTACATACATCAGAATATATTTTGCCGGTTCAGTGTTCAACATGATATACAACATAGGCAGCGGCATACTGCGCGCCATGGGCAACAGCCGCAAGCCTTTGCAGTTCCTTATTGTGGCCAGCCTGGTAAACATAGTGCTGGATATAATACTGGTTGCGGTGTTTAAAATGGGTGTTGCCGGCGTGGGTATAGCCACGGTTATATCCCAGATTGTCAGTGCCGTACTGGTTATCGGCTCGCTGAAGCACATGCGCGGACCCATATCCTTCTCCTGGCAAAACCTTTCAATGGAAAAAAGCATGTGCAGTGAGATATTCACCATCGGCATACCGGCAGGTCTGCAATCGGTTATGTATTCCCTGTCAAATATAATCATACAGTCCAGCATAAACTCCTTCGGCACCGATACAGTGGCCGCATGGACAGCTTACGGCAAGCTGGATGCGGTGTTCTGGATGACAGTCAGCTCCTTTGGTATTACAGCCACCACCTTTGTCAGCCAGAATTTCGGCGCCGGAAACTACGACAGGATGCGCCGGTGCATCAAGGCCTGCGCCGCATTGGCGGCCGGTTTCAGCGTTGCTCTCAGCCTGATGCTGTATGTGGGCTGCCCTGTGTTCTATCAGCTGTTCACCCGTGATGCCCGGGTTATAGATATAGGCGTAAAGGTAATTCACTCCCTGACACCTTTCTATGTGGTTTATGTGGGCGTGGAGGTGCTGTCCGGATCCTTGCGCGGGGTGGGAGACAGCCTTATACCGACGGTTATAACAACTATCGGCGTATGTGTTCTGCGTGTGGCGTGGGTTGCCCTGGCCGTGCCGCTGAACCCGGTTTTTGACACTGTTATTTTAAGCTACCCCATAACATGGACAGTTACCAGCATCGCCTTTATAATTTATTATATGAAAGGCAACTGGTTCAAAAAAGCTGTGGCAAATAAATAATTATAAAAGACGGCCTGCGCCGTCTTTTTTTTTATCCGGCAAATCCGTTGGCCCGGGGCAGGTCGGCCACGCTTTTGAAAACATACCCCATCTCTTCCCATTTGGTCAGCTGTTTGTCCAAAATTTCGGCATTGGTGGAGGAAGTGGAGTGCAGAAGGAAAACTGCGCCGTCAAAGGTGCGCCGGCCTATTTTTTCATAAGCGTAGGCGTGGGACGGCTGGTCATCGGTGTTCCAGTCCACATAAGCGCTGGACCACAGCACTGTGGTATATCCCTCCCGCTGTGCCCAGCGCAGGTTGTCGGTGGAAAATTTGCCCTGGGGCGGACGGTAAAATTTGGGCATATCCTGCCCGGTGGCCTCTTTGAAAACAACGGCAGTTTTTTCCAGTTCCCGCACAAATTCTTCCCTGCTTTTGTATCTCATGTCCGGGTGGGAATAGCTGTGATTGCCCACAATATGCCCGTCTGCCACCATCTGCTGTACAATTTCCGGGTTTTCTTTTATATAGGGGCCCACCACAAAGAAAGCGGCGGTTGCCCCATGCTTTTTCAGCGTTTCGAGAATTTGCGGCGTGTACCCGTTTTCATAGCCGGCGTCAAAGGTTATGTACAGCTCTTTTTTGCCCAAATCGCCGTGGAAATACGCCCCGTAACCGTTCAGCTGCCGGTCGGTCATGTTCGGTGTCGGCATGGTGTTTTCCTGCTCAAAATGCAGGCCCCATTCACAGCTTTGCACAGCCATATATTGCCTGCCTGAAACAGCCAGTCCGGCCACGACACCCAGCGTGGCAAACAGCAAAACACCTATCAGGGCATCCAGTGCCTTATCTATGTATTTTTTCGATATAATGATCACTCCTTTTATGTTAAAGCTATGCCGGCAAAAGTGAAAAAATGCCCGTTGCCCTTGAATTATAAGGCAAAAAAATTGTATAATTTAAAATACTGACTTTACAAAACGGGATGATATATGAAAAGATTGTTATCGGCATTTTTTGCCGCATTATTTATAGTTATGAACACTATGCCTGCCCAGGCGCGAGAGGCACCGCAGGTTATAAGCGAAACAGCAGTTCTGATAGATGCCGCAACGGGACAGGTACTGTATGAAAAGGAAAAAGACAAAAGGATGTACCCGGCCAGCACCACCAAAGTTTTGACGGGCCTGCTGGCCGTGGAAAACGGTGATATGGCTGACAATATCACCTTTTCCCATGACGCGGTGTATTCCATCGGCCGCGACACCAGCCACGCCTCCATTTCAGAGGGCGAGGTGCTGACGCTGGAACAGGCGATGTATGCAATGGCCATCGAAAGCGCCAATGACGCCGCCAACGGCATAGGCGAATACCTGGCGGCCAAAACCGGAAAGTCCTTTTCACAGCTGGCCAATGATAGGGCCCGGCGGGCAGGGGCAAAAAATTCCAATTTTGTAAACCCTCACGGCCTGCATGATGAAAACCATTATACAACCGCCTATGACCTGGCTTTGATAGCCGCCCAGCGGGTAAAAAACGATACCTTCAACCGGATTTTCAGTGCGGAAACTTATTCCATTTCCCCCACAAACAAACAGCCGGAAATCAGGACTTTCCATTCGGCAAACTGGTTTTTAAACGGTGCTTTCAACTATGACGGCATAGTTATGAGCAAAACCGGCTGGACGCAGGAAGCTGCCCATACCATGGTCACCTGCGCTGAAAGAAACGGGATGAAGCTGGTGTGCGTTGTTATGTACTCGCGGACCAAATCCGCCAAATGGGACGACACCCGGGCGCTGTTCGACTGGGCTTTTGAAAACTTCAAGCCGGTGACTGTCAGCGGCGAATACATTGCACTTTCTGCGCCGGACAGGACCAACTGTGACGGCAGCGGCAGGCTGTATATAGATAAAAAAGACATACAGGCCGACACAACCACTGTGCTTTTGTCCTCCGGTGACAGCGCTGAAAGCGTAAAGGTGGAATTTTCCGCCCCGTCCATGTCGGAAGATATGCAGACTGCTGGAATGACAGCCACGCTGTATACAGGCAAAAGCACCGACAAAAATATACTGGCCACAGTGCAGGTAAATGCGCCGGTCAGCGAGCTGCTGACGGTGACACAGGTTGCCGATGCCAGGTCCAACCCGGCAGACAACATGCTGACCACCCTTATATTTGGTCTGCTGACCTTTGTGGCGGTTATGATATGCGATATACTTATAGGCAAAAGAATATGATTTAAAGAGAAAAACG
>CASFSP010000058.1 GCA_949297385.1 uncultured Oscillospiraceae bacterium | reverse complement strand
CAATAATCTATATACAAGGAGGATTGTATGATTGTTTATACCCCGTTTTGGCAAACTCTGAAAAAGTCTGAAGAAAGTACCTACACATTGATAAAAAAACACAATATATCCAGTTCCACAATAGATAAACTGCGAAAAAACAAACCGTTGAACACAACTACCATAAACGATTTATGCCGCATACTTGAATGCGGTGTACAGGATATAATGGAATATGTAGCCAGTGACACCGATCAGGTTTTATAGCAAAATAAAAGCCGCCTTAACGGCGGCTTTTTAATTTTATTCTGTTTCTTCTTCCGGTTGGGACGATGTGTCCGAAGATGAATCCGGGTCACCGCTTGGTGACGGTGTGGGAGACGGCGAAGGAGTCGGTGATGGCGAGGGTGACGGCAGCGGTGTATTGTCTGAAACATATATTATCAATGTGTCAGTGTCGGGATTTATGGGGGTACCCCGGGGTTTGTCTGTACCTGCCACTACGCCATACGGATATTTCTCAGTCTGAACAACCTCTGTAACAGCATACTTTATGCCCAAATCATCCAGCCTGCGCATAACATTTTCCAATGTGTCACCAGCCAGTCCGTCCGGCACTGTCAGCAGTTGCTCACCTTTGCTTATGGTAATGTATATTGTTGTACCGGTCTTTACCTCTGTGCCTTCTGCCGGCTGCTGCGATATTACCTGGCCGGGTAAGTATTCATCGCTGTAATCTTCTGTCACATCGAAATTAAAATATTCGTTCAGCTGCTTATCCCGCAGAATTTCGCTGTAACTTTTGCCTTTCAGGCCAGGAACCGTAACTTTGTCAACCACTACGGAACTGCTGGTCCGATAAGAAGAACTGGGCTCACCCTTCCCGCTTAAGGACAAAACCGCAACAAGGAAAAGCAGGAAAATGACAGTGACGGCCAAATATGGGATGTATTTTTTGTTCAGGAAAGACAAATCCGATTTTTTCTTTTGTATCCTGGTCGTTTTTGGCCTTTCCACAGTAGCCTTGTTATCCAGAGTCAGCACAAAGTCCTCTATGTTGTCTATACGCTGTGAAATCGCCGTCATTGTGGCATATTTAACAGCCTGCCGGGCATATTTAGGCATATGCCTGGCACTGTCTTTTCCATCCAAGGCGCCCTCTTTATATTTTTTGCCTGTTACTGCATAATAGAACAGCGCGGCAATTGAATACACATCGCTGTAAAAACCGGGAAACTGATTGGGGCTGTACTGCTCCGGGGCAGAAAACCCGTCATAGAGTTTGTACATTATATGCTCGTTTTTAACGCGAAGGTCCTGTATGGCAAAGCCGGACAGCACTGCATAGTTATCCGGCGTTATAATAACCGTTTCATCGCTTATACCACCATGGGCTATATTATGTCTTTCCAGCTCTTTCAACAGCAAAAACAGGTCCTGAAACAACCATCTGGCCTCTTTGAATGTATAAGGCTTTCCTCTTTTCAGCAACTTTTGGCTGAGGGTATCTCCGCGTATATATTCCAAAGCAGCATAAGCTGTTCCGTTTGCCGTAAAAATTTTATACACCCTGGCAACAGATTTGCTTTTAATATTACTGAGCGTTGTATAAAGGTCTGTAAAGTCCATCATCAGGTTTTTAAACAGGACCTCTTTTCCCGGCTGTATGACCACATTGTCTCCCTGTCTGGGAGCCACCATTGATACCGGCAGAAATTCTTTAAGCACTATTTTTTTCTGCTGCCGGGTGTCATAAGCAAAATATGATGTGCTTTCGCCATCCATTGTTATCACTTCACCCACAACATAGCAATCCACTTTTGTTCCGTATTTCAGCGTACCTGACAGTTTTTGGTCAGTGGTCTGGCTGAAACCGCACCAAGAGCACACATTCCCTTCGGTAATAGGTCCTGCACAGAAAATACATGTGTTTTCGTTTGGCATCAAATACACCCCTTAGACAAAACAGGCTTTGCATAAACCATAGGAAATGCAAAGCCGTAAATTGTAATTTTTAAACCTCTGGCAAATCTTCCTGATTTTCCAGATTGTTCCAAACATTCTGAACATCGTCATCCTCTTCCAGGAAAGAGAACAGCAGTGCCAGCTTTTTCAGTGTGTCTTCATCTTCAATCTTTGTATAGTTGTTGGGTACCATCTCAACTTCGCGCTGGCTCAATTTGTAGCCCATACCTTCCAGGGCATCCGCAACTTCTGACAGCTTTGATGTTTCGGTTGTTACCTCTATAACGCCTTCGCCTTCAAAGGAAACATCCCGTGCGCCGGCTTCAAAGCAGTCTTCCAAAACTTTTTCTTCGTCATATTCTTCCTGCTCTATAATGATAACGCCCTTCTGTTCAAACATAAAAGAAACACATCCGGTTGTGCCCAGATTGCCGCCAAATTTGTCAAAATAATGGCGTACATTGGATGCGGTCCTGTTGCGGTTGTCGGAAAGACATTCAACAATAACAGCTATACCGCCGTTGCCGTATCCTTCATATGTGATAGCCTCATAACTTTCTTTATCGTTATCACCGGCTTTTTTGATTGCTCTCATCAAGTTTTCCTGTGGCACATTTGCGGCACGGCCTTTTGCCAAAAGGTCTCTCAGGCGGCTGTTGTTGTTGGGATCACCACCGCCTTCTTTAACGGCAACAGAAATTTCCCTTGCCAACTTTGTAAATACTTTTGCCCTTGCGGCGTCGTTGGCACCTTTTTTTCTTTTGATGGTGCTCCATTTGGAATGTCCTGACATACAAATCTCCTATTATTATACTCGTATTTTTTGATTTTTATACTGTAATTCAGCCACATTATAGTATATCATATATTTTTTACTTTGACAAGTGTGGTAGTTTGCCGCCATTGATTTTGCCTGATTATCCATATTATGGAACAGCGTAAAGTCTGAATAAAACACAGGCTTTGGATTATACTATCCATGAAAGGAGTTGATAACCTATGAAAGACAACAACAAGAAAAACACAAACCAGGAAAAGCAGAATAAGCAGGAAAACAAAAAGCATACAACAGATAAATAATCAGTCAACAGAATTAAAAAAACCGTCTGCAAATTTCCCTGTCAGGAAATTTACAGGCGGTTTTGCCTTTTGTTTTACTATTGTCTGCCCTCTTTCACACCTTTGGCGGAAATCACATTTGTTATAGTTTTAAAAAATATTCTTGCATCCTCGGCAAATGAAATATTCCGGGCATATTGTCCGTCATAACCGGCTTTTATATCTATCGGAAGCTCGTCCCTGCCCATAACCTGTGCAAGGCCTGTAAGGCCCGGCCTTATGTCATTGGCGCCGTATTTGTCCCTTTCGGCTATCAGGTCAAACTGATTCCACAAAGCCGGCCTGGGACCGATAATGCTCATATCACCCACAAGAATATTCCATATCTGCGGCAACTCATCCAGGCTGGATTTGCGCAAAAATCTGCCCACCTTGGTGATTTTGCTTGCAGGGTCTGCCAGCAGGTGAGTCGGCACATCTTTGGGAACATCCGCATACATGGTCCTGAATTTTAAAATTTGGAAATGTTCTTTTCCTTTGGCCACTCTTTTTTGCCTGAAAAGCACCGGGCCTTTGGAGTCAATTTTGACAGCCAGTGCTATTATCAGCATAACAGGTGACAATAACACCATTCCCGCCCGTGACAAAATTATATCTATAAATCTTTTAAAAAACTTTTTATACATATCAATCTCGCAATATCAATATTCTACAATTTCATGATTGAAAGTAGGCACCATAACTTTAAGTTTTCTCATCAGCCTCTCCCTGTCATTTTCATAGGCTATGGCTTTAAGTTCCAGCAGATCGGTAAAAAATCTGTCCGCATCCATTTTCAAAGGAGAACCGATAAAAATTTTACTGTTGTCGGTTTTTCTTACGCTCTCCTCGTCCTGCAGCAATTCTTCATACAGCTTTTCACCCGGTCGCAAGCCTGTGAACACAATCTGTATATCCTTGTACGGCACAAAACCTGACATTTTTATCAGATTTTCTGCCAAAGTAAGTATCTTTACCGGGTTACCCATATCCAGAACAAATATTTCTCCGCTTTTTTCGCCCATGGCTCCGGCTTCCAGCACCAGGCTGACAGCTTCGGGAATAGTCATAAAATATCTTACTATTTCCGGGTCGGTAACGGTTATCGGGCCTCCTTCCGCCAACTGATCCTTGAACAGGGGCAGTACAGAGCCGTTTGACCCCAGCACATTGCCAAAACGAACAGCCACAAATGTAGTATTCCCGTCGCTGTTCTGGGCAATATTCTGCACTATCATTTCACAAATTCTTTTGGTAGCCCCCATTACATTGGTGGGGTTTACTGCCTTGTCTGTGGATATCAGAACAAATTTCTCAACATTGTACTTTTCAGCACACAGAGCACAGTTATAGGTACCGAAAACATTGTTTTTTACCGCCTCTTCCGGCGCGTCTTCCATAAGGGGCACATGCTTGTGTGCCGCGGCATGAAAGACTACATTGGGTCTCAGTTCGGCAAACAGCATATCCATTTTTTTGGTATCTCTGACAGATGCTATACGCACATCCATATTAAGGCTGTCGTGGTATTTACGCTTTAACTCCTGTTGTATGGCATACGCTGAATTTTCATATATATCAATTATGACCAACAGTTTTGGCCCTATATGGGCAATCTGCCTGCACAGCTCGCTTCCTATCGAACCTCCACCGCCGGTGACAAAGACCACTTTATCTTTAATCAGTTTTGTAGCTTCATCGGCAAGGACAACCGGATCCCTGCCCAGCAAATCTTCTACTTTTACATCTGTAATTCCGGAGGCCAAGTCCTTGCCGTCGGCAATAATTTTTACTATATCCGGCAAGGTTTTTATGTTACAGTTAGTTTTGGAACATATATCGATTATTCTTTTTCTGTTTTTTCCGTCCAGGGTAGGAATGGCAATAAGTATTGTATCTATCCGGCACTGGGTAACAAGGGATGGAATGTCATCGGTAGTACCCAGAATTTCCACACCTATAATACTTCTGCCCTGTTTGTTTTTATCATCGTCCACTGCACATATAACATTCATTTCCTGCGCAGGGTTTTTATTCAGCTCGTGTATAAGTGTGGACGCAGCATCACCTGCACCCACAAGCAGCACACGGCGGCGTTTTTGCCCCAATAGGCTTATTTTGGTATTGCGGTACATCCTGTATGTCAGGCGGGTATACAATGTAAGCGACGAAGCAAACGCCGCTGACAAAGCGTACACCGATCTGGGTATGCGCCTTTCCTTGAAAATAAGAAGCGTGATGCCGACAAAAGCCACAACAGCAATTACACTGGATGCAGCACAGCGGAAAAATTCCACTATCTCTGCATATCGCCACAGGCTGTCGTACATACCTGTGGCATAGAAAACAATGGAGTAGCAGGACACAAACAAAAAGCAGCTGGCAATCATCAGGCTGAGGTAATCATCCATAGATGCGCGGCCGCTGATAAGCATCCATGTAAAAAGGTAGGCTCCGCATACAACTGTAAAGTCGATAAGAAACAGGATAACCCTGCGAAACCTGGAAATCAGATTATTTATATGTTTAGGCATAAAAGCCTCCCGTAACAATATATAATATTTATATAATTTTACAACATTTTGTCAAAATAATCAATGCAAAACACAGTATTTGTTCTTTTTGGGTGGATTTATATATAGCAAATTTCATATACAGATTATTGGCATAAAACATCAAAAAAAACGAGGGTTCCACCCTCGTTTTTTATTTATTGCAAAATAATATTTACTTTTCCAAAAGCTTTGATATTGTGTCAAGCACGCTGTCAGTAAGACTTTTTTTGAGCTGCACTCTTTTTCCTGTTGTCCGGGCAGAAAAAGCTTTTTCAGGCGCCTGCGGCTGCTCTTCATCCAGAAATCCTATCTGCTCCCTGTAAGAATTTACCTGTTGCTCAATAGCCAGACCGGCCTTGTCCATGTTTTCCATAGCTGTATTCAGCCTGGCAAAGGAACCTTCCAGCTGGTCTTCCAGCTTTGCTATCTCTGCCTTCATGTCGCTGACCTTTTCCATAAGGTGCGCGGCATTGGCATCAAACTGCGCTTTTGTGCGCCGGGCTTGGGCCGTAGCCTCGTTTATTATCTCCTTTGCCCTTACCGAAGCTTCTACCATGCAGGCTGCTATTTCATCCTGCCTGGATTTCCACTGCCGGTTATCCTGTTCCAGCTGCCGGCTGTGCCGGGACAGGTCATTGTATTCAGCTTTCATCCGTGAAATCTGCCTGTCTCTTTCCAAAATCATGTTTCTGTAAGCAGAAACCTGTTTTTTCAGCTCAGCGTTGGTCTGTTTAAGGCTGTCCAGCTCCTGCATCATCCGATCAAGTTTTTTCTGAGATATATTCAGACTGTCACTTTTATCCCGCAGCTGCCGTGTGAGGGAATCGATCTCCTTTTCCAGGCTTTCCTGCCGCTGGTCATATTCCCGCGCCTGCTGCGACATCTGCTTTGACAGGCTGTCTATGTACTCCAAAACCTGCTGTCGGTCGAAACCTCTCAGGCTTTGTTTAAACAAAACATTTTCCATCTTTTACTCTTTGTCTGTAAGTTGTTTTATAGCCTCTACCGCTATTCTTATAGCGCTTTCGGTATCATGCCGTGTATCATTTTCCAGGCCGGCATCAACCCTTTCCTGGTTCCATACACACAGCATTACAGCACCGGCCCTAGCACCCAAGGTAGAACATACGGTAAACAAGGCAGCTGTTTCCATCTCACTGCCCAAACATCCGCCTCTTATCCAGGCCTGCCATTTGTTCTCCAGCTCATAGGACACCGGCATCCTGTGCGGCGAATGCTGGCCGTAAAAGCTGTCCTTGCACTGCACCACGCCGGTGTGATACCTCATTCCCAGCCTGGCAGCGCTGTCGCGCAGGGCCACTGTGACATCCAGGTCTGCAATAGCCGGGAACTCTATGGGCAGATACTCCTTGCTGGTTCCTTCCATCCTTATGGCACCGGTAACCACTATATTGTCACCTGCCAGCACATCCATCTGCATGCCGCCGCATGTACCCACGCGTATAAAAGTCCTGACACCCAGCTGATAAAGCTCCTCCACGCATATTGCGGCGGAGGGGCCGCCGATGCCGGTTGAAACGCACAATACTTTATGTCCGTTAAGCGTCCCGATGTATGAATTATATTCACGGTTGCAAGCCAGCGGGCGGGCATCATCAAAAAATGCCGCAATTTTTTCCACCCTGCCGGGATCGCCGGGCAGAATTGCGTATTCTGCGCCCCGGATATCAGCTTTTGAAAGGTTTATATGATAAAGTTTCTCGCTTGTGTCCAATACTGCCATGCCAACCGCTCCTTTTCAGTTTTATTGCGGCAAAATTATTTGCCGCTGTTCTTTTTCAGTATGTTTATTACAGATTCCAGATATCCGTCATCATCAAAAGAATTTCCATTGCCTTCTTCAAACAGGTCTATATTGCCTATATCACTGTTCATTCCTGTAAGAACCTCTTTGGTTTTGGACTTGTCCGCACCTGTATCAAAACCGGTGGCAACAACAGTGATTTTTATCTCGTCAACCAGATTGCTGTCAAACGCAGCGCCCCAGATGATTGTAGCTTCCGGGTCGGCTGAGCTGGTGATGAGAGTAGCAGCCTGCTCCACCTCTTCCAGACCGATGTCAGGAGAAGAAGTTATTGATATGATTACACCCCTGGCAGAATCTATGGAAGTTTCCAGCAGCGGGCTCTGGATAGCCATATGTGCGGCTTCTTCCGCTTTGTTGTCACCGCTGGCCTTGCCGACACCCATATGGGCATAACCGGCGTCTTTCATAACTGCGCGAACATCCGCAAAGTCAAGATTGATAAATGCAGGAACATTTATAAGCTCTGAAATTGATTCAACGCCCTGTTTCAGCACATTGTCTGCCAGTTCAAAAGCGTTCAGCAGTGTTATCTTTTCTTCGGAAGCGTATTTCAGTCTTTCGTTGGGTATCACGATAAGGCTGTCCACATTTTTCAAAAGATTGGATATACCTGTCTGGGCTGTGGCCATCTTCTTTTTACCTTCAAAAGCGAAAGGTTTGGTAACAATGCCGACTGTGAGTATACCCTGTTCTTTTGCAACTTCGGCAACGATCGGGGCTGCTCCTGTGCCTGTGCCGCCGCCCATACCGGCAGTTACAAACACCATCTGGCTGCCTTTCAGCGCTGCGGCAATTTCATCTCTGCTTTCCTCTGCTGCCCTCTGGCCGATATCCGGGTCTGCGCCGGCTCCGCGGCCTTTGGTCAGTTTTGCGCCCAGCTGCACTTTCTGTGTGGCTTTTGATGCCATCAGCGCCTGTGCATCTGTATTCATTGATATAAACTCAACACCTTTCAGGCCGGCAACCACCATTCGGTTTACAGCGTTTCCGCCACCGCCGCCCACACCAATTACTTTGATATTGGTGGTGTTCTGCATTTCTTCGTCCAAATAAAAGCTCATTTTTCTGTTCCTCCACATCGCTGTTTTATATATAATCCCTGCCAAAGCAAGCGGTAAAATTCATCAGTAAAAACATACAGACTGATAAGTATAATAATAGCAAATTATCTGTATATTTTCAATAATTTTTTGCCGTTGAAGCAAGTTTTTTTGTCCTTGTTATCAAATTGACGGTTTAAATATTGCGCTTCCTGCTTTTGAGGCGTCTATCACGCCTTTTTCTGTTTCTTCCAGGTCATTTTGCAGGATATGCAGCGCCATTTTCAGCTTATAGTCCAGCTGTGCATGCGTGCCCAGCTGAATGGTCACCCTGTTCTCATAATTGAGGGAAATTTCTTTGTTCCGGCTGACAGACACACCTTTTATTCCCTGCGCCTGCTGCCGTTCCAGCCGCCGGCATACCTCATAAAAAATTCCCAGTGACTGCCGGTCATTTATATCAAAATCTATCTGCATAAGCTCTTCCGGCAAAGCAGATTGCTGAGTCAGCTGTTTCAGGCCGCGCGAATATATGGTATATGTGGTCATATCCTCCCGCTGCTGCCGGCTGTAATAGGTAGGCAGGCCGTCTGTTATCGTTATCAGTATTTTGTCCGGAAGCTTTCTTTCCACAGTGGCTTTCTCTATATAGGTAAAATTTTCCGTCAGCCCCTTTTCCAGGCTTTCGGTATCAACCTTGAATATATTTATTTCATCCGGTATTGCGCAGTAAGCGGAAATTTCTTCGGCGGTGTATTTTTCACTGCCTGTAACCTCCACTTTTCTTACCACAAAAAGCACTTTGAGCGATATAAACACACATATGGCTATCAGTATACTGACCAGCACCACCGTTGCCGCTATCCTGCGGTTTTTCTGTTTTCGGGCTGTCTTTCTGCTTTTTTCAGCTGCATGCGCCTTTGTCGCCGGTTTCTTTTTCCGGGGTTTTACTGCGGTGGCAGTTGACTTTGGATAGTGGATAGCATTGTCCGGGTATGAGAAAACAGGCGGTCGCACTGCCCCCGCATTTTTTTTGACCGTATTGAGATTTTGCTTTTTGTTGCTTCCTCTTTTTTTCAACTTTTCACTTCCGTTAGGCCAGGGCCAGGTTTGAATATATTATTTTCAGGCAGTCTGCCTGGTAGGCACCTTTGGCTTTCTGTCCCATGCTTTGTATTTTTCCGCTGTCACCATACAGGCTGTCAAAAGCCTGTATTATCGACTGCTTGTTCAGATCTTTTTCCTCTATCAGCACAGCTGCCCCCAGGTCCTCCAGGACTTTTCCGTTGAAATACTGATGGTTTTCGCTGACATTTGGAGAAGGTATAAGTATGGACGCCTTGCCCATACATGCTATTTCTGATATGGTAAGCGCACCGCATCGGCTGATTATTATATCTGCTGCGGCCATATATGAAGGTATATCGTACAGATATTCGAAAGCTTTGATATTTTCAGAGTTTTCCAGGTCATTTTCCTTCAAAAACTTTTCAAAGTCTCCGTCATCATACTTTCCGACGACATGAAAATGCACTATATCCTGCCTGTTTTTATTATGTAAAACCAGGTCTTTCATAGCATTGTTCACAGCCATAGCACCCAAAGAACCGCCAAAGGACAGCACTACCGTTTTGCCCTCCACACCCAAGGCGGCACGGGAAGCAGCCCTGTCAGCCGTCTGTATCTGCCGTCTTACCGGGTTGCCGCACACAATGCATTTATCAGGATGTGCCATATATTTTGCCGCTTTTTCATTGGCTATAAACACCTTGTCCACAACTTTGGACAAAAGCTTGTTTGTAACCCCGGGAAAAGCGTTCTGTTCATGAATTGCGGTTTTTATGCCGCATTTTGCCGCCCGTCTTACTATCGGGCCGCTGACATAGCCGCCTGTGCCTATTACAAGGTCAGGCTTCTCTTCCCTGAGTATTTTTTTTGCCGCAGGCAACGCCAATGCTAGGTTTTTCAGCGCCACCAGGTTTCTTTTTATGTTTTCGGCCGACAGCCTGCGCTGAAATCCGCTTACCTCCATGTGGCGGAAACCGTACCCTGCTTTTGTTACCAGGCTGTATTCCATCCCTTCTCTGCGTCCAACAAACACAACCTGTGCCTGCGGCTGCTGAGACTGGATATACTGGGCTATGGCAAGGCCGGGATTGATGTGGCCGGCCGTTCCGCCGGCAGCTATCAATACTTTCATGTTACTCCTCCTTTTCCAGATTTGCATATCTGGACACTGACAAAACTATACCCATTTCACCCAGCAGCATAAGAAGCGATGTACCGCCTTCGGAGAAAAATGGAAGGGAAATGCCCGTTGTGGGTATGGTACCGGTGGCAACTGCCACATTCAAAAAAGCCTGCAACGCAATCTGGGATACTATTCCTATTACCAGCATCGCGCCGAATTTATCCTTTGCTCGGGTAGCGATGTAAATACCGCGCAGAAATAACGCAACAAACAAAGCAATTACGGCAATGCCGCCTACAAAACCAAGTTCTTCACACACAACAGAGAATATAAAGTCATTCTGGGGTTCCGGCAGGTGAAGATGTTTCTGTCTGCCGTTGCCCAACCCCAAGCCAAACAATCCGCCGCTGCCTATAGCCAGAAGGCTCTGATACGCCTGATAGCCGGCGCCTTGAAGGTCTTTTTCCGGATGCAGCCACATTTCCACCCTACTCCGGGCATAAGAAACAGAGCTGGGGAAAATTATGATTACTGCAACTATCGCTACTGCTATTATTCCCAGACCTATGCCAAACCATTTTACATCGCTGCCTCCGATAAACATCATTATGGCACTGACAGCACTGATGATGACTATGCCTGAAAGGTGTGGTTCAAAAAACATCAGCGCAACTATACTAACAAGAATAATCAGAAACGGTGCGATACCGTACTGGAAAGTTTTCATCTTGCTGTAATTTTTTTCTATCATGTTGGCAAATATAAGAATTACCGCAAATTTGGCAATTTCAGAGGGCTGGAATGTACCCACGCCTTTTATTGTAATCCAGCGGTGACATCCTTTGTAGGCAGGCATAAACAGAACTATCACCAGCAGGATGTACACCAGTATCAGCAGTGCAAAAGCATACCTGCGGTAAACATGATAATCAACCTTTGAGGCAAAAAGCATTGCAGCAACGCCCAGGACGGCAAAAATCACCTGGTCCTTTATATAATGCAGACTGTCACCGGAAAAGCGGTATATTCCCACTACATAACTGGCCGAATACAGCATTATCAGGCCAAACACCAGAATTGTCATGGTTATAAGGAATATAGGCATATCAATCTTTGCGCCTTTTTCCGTAAACTTGAAATATTTCTGTATATTGAATTTTGGTTTAACTTTTGATTTGCTTGCCAAAACAAAGTCCCCTTTTCATTTTTAAAAGCTTATATAGGCCAGCAGGGCAAATACCGCCCGGACAGTGCTGAAAACGGTTACAATCTTCACTTCGCTCCAGCCGGACATTTCAAAATGGTGGTGTATCGGGCTCATTTTAAATATTCTTTTGCCATGAGTCAGCTTGAAATAAGTCACCTGTATAACAACGCTCAATGCCTCACAGGTGTAAATAATACCCATTGGCAAAATAACCTCCGGACGGTTGACAGCCCAGGCCATTGCAACCACGGCACCGCCAAGGAACATGCTTCCGGTGTCGCCCATAAACACCTTTGCCGGATAAAAATTCCATACCAGAAAGCCTGCACAGGCGCCGGCAATGGCTATTGCAAAAACAGCATTGGTGTAATATCCGTAAGCTGCTGATATCATCATAAAGCCCAGGGCCACTATAAATGTGACAGAAGAGCACAGACCGTCTATACCGTCTGTCAAGTTTACAGCATTGACCATAAAAATTATGCCTAAAAAGGCGATAGGATAATAAAAATATCCCAGGTCAAAAGCGCCGATGAAAGGCAGGCTTATAATTGTTGATATATGTCCGATATAACTCTGTCCCAGCAGAAACAGTGTTGTTGCGACCACCTGTCCGGCTATTTTGTATCTGGCTTTCAGGCCGAGGTTACGCTTTTTAACGACTTTTATGTAGTCGTCAACAAAACCTATCAGGCCAAAGGCAAGGGCAGTAAGCATGCTGATGCACAGGCTGATAACCTGCCGGCCGTAAGAAAGCTGTGCTATGTCTTTTATCTCTCCGGACAGCATTGACAGTCCTGCACAAATGGCAACAAAACTGCCAAAATAAAACATGAGTCCGCCCATGGTAGGGGTCCCCTGTTTTGACTGGTGCCATGTGGGGCCTATCTCTTTGATAGTCTGGCCGAATTTTACCTTTCTTAACCACGGAATAAGCACAATTCCGCCTGCGGCGGTAACAACAAAGGCCAGTATACCTGTAACCAAAAAAGAAATCCTAAACATTATATTCTCCTATACTTCATATATCTTTTGCAGCAACATATCAAATCTCATCATAAAACTGGCTTTGAAAACAATTGTATCACCCGGACGCAAAATTTCTTTCACATGTGCAGCCAGCCGCCGCTGGTCATCAAAGCACAAAGCATCACTGCCAAAACCGGCAGCGATATCTTTAGCCCTTTCGCCGCAGGTCAGCAGCATATCCACACCTTTTTCGCGGGCGTACTCACCGACCCGCCTGTGCAGCCGGCGGCTGTCATCCCCCAGTTCCAGCATATCGCCCAGCACCGCTATGGTCCTGCCTTTGGCAACGCTTTTCAGTGTATCTATGGAAGCTTTCATTGAATCCGGTGCCGCATTGTAACAGTCCTCAATAAACAGCACCCCGTTTTTTTCCACCATGTTCTGTCTCATGCCGGAAACTGTGTAGCCGGACAGGTTTTCAGCAGTCTGCTGCGGAGGAAATCCCAGCCTTGTGACCAGCGCATAGGCTGACATAGCATCCAGCACATTGTGGTTGCCCACTGTCGGTATATGACAGGGTATATCGCCATATTCTTTGTCTTTTATTATAAAGTCAGTGGCTCTGCCATTCTGCACAATATCTGTTGCCCTGACATCTGCGTCGGGGTTTTCTATGGAGAAATAAACCGTCCTGTACGGCTTGTCAAAATGTACGCCGGGCAGGTAATCGTCATCGCCGTTCAACACCAGTATACCGTCGTCAGGCATACCGTCACATATTTCCAGCTTGGCTTTCAGTATGTTCTCCCTGGTTTTCAGCCTTTCCAGGTGGGATATACCAATGCCTGTTATTATTGCACCCACCGGCTTTGCCGCCATGGACAGCTTGTGGATGTCGCCCAAGCTTTGCATTCCCATTTCCAGCACTGCGTATCTGTCCAGGTGGGTAAATTTGTATATGGTGTTGGGCATACCCAGCTCATTGTTCTGGTTGCCGGTATTTTTAACAGTCCTTGCAAAGGGAGACAAGGCTGCGTAGACAAAGTCTTTTGTGGTAGTTTTGCCAACGCTGCCTGTAACACCTACAATTTTTATATCATATTTTGCCCTGACATTTGCGCCCATCTGTATGCTGGCGTCCAGAATGTCCGGAACAACCGCCTGCATATCCCGCGGAATGTCCGGTATAAAATTTTCTGTCAGCACAAACACGGCGCCGCGGCTTACTGCCCCGGCGGCGTAGTCTTCACCATTTACCCTTTCTCCGCGTATTGCCAGAAACAGGCTGTTTTCCCCGGCATCACGGGAGTCTGTTGTGACCTGTGTTATTATCTGCTCGTTTTTGACCGCCGCAATACCTTGCAGCAATTCGGAAAGCTTTATCGCATCCATTGTCAATTTCCTCTGTTGTATTTATTCATAAATTTTTCCACTATCTCATGCTCGTCAAGATAAACTGTTATTCCGTTTAAAACCTGATAATCCTCATGGCCTTTGCCGCACATGATAAGTGTATCATTATATTTTAGCATATTTAAAGCCATATTGATAGCTTTTCTTCTGTCAACTTCAGCAGTATACGGGATATTTCCCTGTTCAAAATAAACCTTCACGCTGTCTATAATGCTCTGCGGGTCTTCTTTTCTGGGGTTGTCGCTGGTGAGTATCACCCAGTCCGCATATTTGGCCACCGCCTGGGCCATAAACACCCTTTTTGCCTTATCCCTTTCCCCGGCACAGCCGAAGAGCACAAAAAATCTGCCTTTTATAAACGGACGCAGGCTGGAAAGAACATTTTCCAGGCCGTCGCCTGTGTGGGCATAGTCACATATGACAGTAAAGGGCTCCTTTACCAGTATTTCACATCTGCCCCTGACGCCCTTCACCTGTGACAGCGACCGGCAAACCTGCTCCGGGTCAAATCCGCAGGCTATGCATGCCAGCGCCGCGCCCATGGCATTATGCACGGAATATTCGCCGGGCATGGGGAAATTCACTCTGCTGATGCTGCCTTTGCCCACCATAAGAAATTTTACGCTGTTCCGTGTGTAATCAATATTTTTTGCCGTGTAGTCCGCCGTATCGTTCTTTGCCGAAAATGTAGTTATATCTTTATGGGAATAAATATCAGCGGCTTTTGCCCCATATTCGTCGTCTGTGTTAAGGATTATCTTCTCGCTGTTTTCAAACAGAAGGCATTTGGCCGCAAAATAATTCTCCATTGTCTTGTGGTAGTCCAGATGGTCCTGGGTAAGGTTGGTAAATACCGCCACATCATATTTGATGCCGTACAGCCTGTTTTGTGCCAATGCCTGGCTGGATACCTCCATTACCACATACTGACAGCCGGCGCGCCACATCTGGTTCAGCAGTGCGTTCAGCTCATAAGCCGGTGGAGTTGTAAATTTGGCCGGGATAACCTGATCGGCAATCATGTTCTGAACAGTGCCCATAAGCCCCACTTTTTTACCCTGCTGTTCCAGCAGATCCTTGATAAGGAAAGCCGATGTGGTTTTCCCGTTGGTGCCGGTTATTCCTATCATCTTCATCTTTCTGGAAGGATTGTCAAAAAGATTTGCACACATAAGGGAATAAGCCTGGCGTGAATTTTCCACTATAATCTGGTCTTCCAGACCCATGTCCTTTTCACACACTACCAGCTTTGCGCCCAGCTCAATGGCTTTGACCGCAAAAGTGTGCCCGTCAAAGCTGTTGCCCTTTCCCGCAACGAACACGCAGCCTGCCCTGACTTTGCGGGAATCGTCAGTGACAAAATCAGTGTCAAAATCTTTAACATTTCCCTGATATTTCACATCTTTAAGTATGGACTGAATGTTCATAAAACCTCCGATTATTCCAATGATGATTTATCCATATATGTAACAGTAATTACCGTTCCCATAGGCACTTTGTCACCCGCTGCCGGGATTTGGGCACTGACAGTAACACCGCTGTTTCCTGAATACGCACCCTCTTCCTTTATATTCAGGACCCGGGATGTAAGGGCATTATATGTTGCTGAAGGACTTTTACCCACCAGGTCGGGAACAGTTACCATAGAGCTGGCGCCTTCCTCTGTGTAGGCTATTATGGTGCTACCGGCCGCAACACTGGTGCCGTAGGCCGGGTACTGTGATATTACCGTATCGCCGGAACCGACGGTTTTAACCTTCAGCCCAGATCGTTGCAGTTTTACCGCTGCATCTGTAATGTTGTATCCGGTTATAGATGATACTATAACATTTGCCCGTGACTGCTCATCGGCAGAATAAACCGGCTCTATACCAAGGTACGGGAGAACTTCACCCATAAGGCCGCCCACAACAGGTCCAGCCAGCTGGCCGCCATAATATCCGCTTTCGCCCATGGGGGTATCAAAAAGTATCAGGATTGCTATTTCCGGGTCATCGCACGGAGCAACACCCACAAAAGAAGCTATATAATCATCTTCCCTTTCAGTGTCCAGCTTCTGGCTGGTACCGCTCTTGCCGCCTATTCTGTAACCGGCCACATACGCATTTTTACCGTTTCCGTTTTTTACATTTTCCTGCAATATTGAGCGTATTGTCCGGCTGACATCTTCACTGATGACCTGCCTGCGTACCGGCGGTGTCAGCTCTTCCACCACATTTCCTTCACTGTCCAGCAGGTTGGAAACCAGATGCGGCGTTACCAGGTTGCCGCCGTTTACCGCTGTCGCAACTGCTGTTATCATCTGTATAGGTGTGATTTTATTGGACTGACCGAAAGCACAGCTGGCCAGGCTTACCGTGGTATGGGTTTTGTCGGTGTAGTAAATGCTCTTCTGTTCTCCGGGCAAGTCTATACCGGTTTTTTCAGCCAGGCCGAAAGAGTAAAAGTAATCATAAAAAACATCTTTTCCCATCGTAAGGCCTATATCTATAAACGCCGGGTTACAGGAGTTTATCAATGCCTGGGAAAATGTTTCAAAGCCGTGGCCATATGTCTGTGCGCAGCGCATTACTGTATCTTCCACCTTTACGGAACCTGTACAGTTGAATGTGGAGGCCAGTGAAGAACTGCCGCTGTCCAGTGCGGCGGAAGCTGTAACTATTTTAAAGACCGAACCGGGCTCGTACAAATCGTTTACCGCCTTGTTACGCCACTGTTTCTGTCTGGCCCGGGAAATCGCCCGGGTTCTTTCCTCATCATTTTCTATGGACATCAGGCTGTCATACAGCCGACTGTCCACCAGGGTATACGGGTCATTGGGGTCAAAAGCCGGGTAAACCGCCATGGCCAAGATAGCGCCGGTTTTCACATTCATCACTATGCCCACAGAGCCTTCCTCGACCTTATGCTCTTCGGCGGCCAGCTTCAGCCTTTTTTCCAGATAATGCTGTATAGTTTCATCTATGGTTGTCTGAAGGCTGTAACCGTCTTTGGACTCGTTCATTATTTCATAGTCAACGCCCATATCCAGGCCCAGACCGTTTTTGGCAGAGATAATTCTGCCTTTTTCGCCGGTAAGCTCTTCATCATAATAGCTTTCCAGGCCTGCCAGGCCCTGGTTATCGCTACCGCAGAATCCCAGTATAGTGGCGGCGAAGTTGCCATAAGGATAATATCTCTTATAATCTTCCGCTATATTTACGCCTACTATATCATTTTCGTTGCAGAACTCGCTTACCCGATCTGCCACAGGTTTGTCTACCTTCTGTTTGACAACTTCATAGTAACTGCCGGTGTTCTGCAATTTTTTCAATATGGTTTCCTTGTCAACTTCCAGTATTTCGCTGAGGCCCTGAGCAACCAGCTCATGCTGTTCCTCATCACTTTCAGCCGGGGATACAAAAATTGTCCACACTGTGGCACTTTGCGCCAGAACTTTCATATTTGCGTCATATATAACGCCCCTTTTGGCGGAAAGTTCTGTTTCACGCAGCTGTATCTGTGTAGCCCGTGTTTTGTATTTCTCATAGTTCACAATCTGTATTCTGAACATATTTGCCACAACAACGGCAAAACACAGCAAGGCAGCCCCGGCCAGTATTATCGTGCGCTGTCTGATGCTGTTTGTAACCGCTGTCTGATTTCTTTTATTATTATCCATTACACTCTCTTTCAGTATTATCCGTATTACCGACGATAGGCGAAGAATAACCCAGACTTATTCCGTCCTTTACTCTCCGCCTAAACTCATACTACATTATTATTTTTTTATGGCAACAAATATGACATCACCGGTTGAATTGCCTTTGTCAGCTTTTCTTTTACAGAAGAGTCGTTTACTACTATTTTATTTTCGTTTTTCAACTCCACATACTTTTTCTGCGATGCGTCCATTTTGACCATGCCCAGTTCGTTGATGGCATAGCTTTCGATTTCGTCCAAAGTCATCCGGCTGTCCAGTGTAAACTGCAGATATGACCGCTGGCTTTCCAGCTGAACTATATCTTCATTAACCCGGGCTATTTTGCTGCTGTAACCGGCTATCGCCGCATTTGTAGCGATGACGCCTATAATCAGGCTGAACAGTACGGCTATGCTTAAAACGCCGGCAATTCTCTGACCCAGTGCAAATTTTGACCGTGCCTTTATCAGGACGCCCTGCTTTTTTTCTTTTCTTGCTATGTGTCTTTCCTGTTCGGATTCATAGAAAGACAAATCATAAGCCACATTTATTCTCTCCATACTGTCCCCCAAAATTTATTTTAATATTCCAGTTTTTCAATTATCCTCAGTTTTGCTGATCTGGCGCGGCGGTTGTCCCGCTGCTCCTGCCGGTCTGCCGTCAGAGGCTTGCGTGTTATCAGCTGTGCCTTTGCTTTTCCCCCGCAGACACATACGGGCAGTTCCGGCGGGCATGTGCATTTTACGGCCAAAGATTTGAAATATTGTTTTACCATCCTGTCTTCCAGGGAATGGAAGGTTATGATACACATCCTGCCGCCCACATTAAGCATATCAAAAAATTCTTCCAGCGCCTGCTGCAAAGCCCCCAGT
>CASFSP010000057.1 GCA_949297385.1 uncultured Oscillospiraceae bacterium | reverse complement strand
ATGTGCAGTTGAGCTCCAGAGAGTAGGCTGTATTGTCGTGTATGGGGTAATCGCCGGTGTATTCCACACCATCCTGCTGATCCCACAGACCTATGGTTGTTCCTGCGGCATGGCCATGGTTTCCGATGGGGTGGGTGTAAACACAAGGTTTCAGGCCTTCTGCCTTTGCCTGTTCCAGGGACAGTTTGAGGATTTCATTTCCTGTCCTTCCCTCGGCAAAATTCCGGCATACTATATCCTGTAATCTGTTGGTGTCTTTCAGTATCTTTTTCAGATATTCCGGCGCATCTGTTTCGCCTTTTTTCAGCACATAGGCATTTTCCTGTGTGTCAGTGTAAAGGCCCAGGTATATAAGACCGAAATCACAGTGCAGTATATCCCCCGGCAGAATAATTTCTTCGGAATATATACTTCCCCTGCCCCGGCGTATTATGGACACCTCGAAATCAAACCATGGCTGCAAACCCAGGTCAATCACCCTTTGCAGCATGAAATATTTCACATCTCTGTTGGTGCTGACACCCGGCAAGACAACCCTGGACGAAAAGGCTTCGTCTATTATGGCATGGGCTATCTGAACTATACCGCTGTATGCGTCCATCTCGCTTTGGCATCTGGTTTCAAGCCAGCCCACGGCCACCTTTTCGGCACTGGTTATTTTCCGGCGGTTTTCTTCACTCAATACCCGGTATATTCTGTCATACAGAGATTTTGAAAGTCCGTCAGCAAAAGCATAATGGTCGGATATATTCAGACCTATCTTTTCGCTTTTCAGCTCGGTAACTACTCGGTCAAGGCATTCAAACTGTGTTTCGGCCAGTTCCGGCTGCGGACACCAGGAAGAACCCTTCTGGTTTATCCACACCGACTGATAAAAATCATCCAGGCCCACATTGGGTCTTGTCAGCGCCAATTTCTGTACAGTGCCGTCCTTCTCCAGGTGAAATACCAATATTGTCAGGCGTCTGGCGGTAAACATGGCTGTGGGGGTTATGGTGGGAAGCACCGGGTCTTCGTTGTATTCGTTGCAGGCTATAACCCATGTGTCTATACCGCTTCTTTGCATAACAACCGGCAAAACAGTTTCAAAGCGTTCTTTCAGCCAGGCATCCTTTACTTTTTCAGCCATTCGGTAGGGCAGGATTTTGCTTTTCAATGTCAGAGAGTCCACACTCTCTTTCAGCAAAAAGTCTTCGCGGGAAATCAAAAACAATCACTCCTTTATCGTTGTTACGGTTAGTTTTATCATATTATACACTAAATTCGCCTGCAAATAAATAAAAAGCCCGTTAAAAACGGGCTTTTTTATTATCTTTCATAAACTACTTCATCACGCAAAATTGTGTATTCAACCTTTATATCCGCCAGCTTTTCCTTGGGGCACAGCAATGGGTTTGTGTCCAGTATTGCAAAGTTTGCCTGTTTGCCTACCTCTATGGAGCCTTTTGTCTTTTCTTCGCCGTACTGTCTGGCTCCGTTTATGGTAACAGCTTTGAGCGCATCATAAACAGTGACTTTTTCACTTTCATCCAGCTGTGTTCCGTTTTTGGTTATCCTGTTTACAGCGCAGGATACCTGTAACATTACATCCGGCGGAAGTACCGGGCTGTCCCGGTGGAATGTGTAAACAACATCATTTTTTACAGCGCTGTTTACCGGACATATTTTCATGCCCCTTTCGCCGAAGTTTTCGATGTGTACATCTGCCCACTGCCATATATGGCCGGTAAAGAATGTGACCGCCATGCCAAGGTCTGCCGCCTGCTTCATCTGCCGGGCTGTGGCCAGCTGTCCGTGAACCAGAACAGGCATATAATTTTCCCTGGTGTCCAGTTCTTCATCAGCTTTTTCAAAAGCCTGTATAAACTGCCGGGCTGCGGCATCTCCGTTGCAGTGGCATAAAAGCTGCTGACGGTCCCGTATTGTTTTATGCACAAACCGTGATACCCGGCTGTCAGAATATATGGGGTATCCGCAGTAGTCACCGCTGTTTTCATACGGCCGGGTCATCCATGCTGTCCTGCCCTGAGGGGAGCCGTCCAAAAACAGTTTATATCCGCCTATTTTAAGGTTGTCTTTATATTTATTGGCATACTGCGGATTGTCTTTCAGAATGTCTGCGTTGTCCTTTATGTCAACATAGCACACCACATCGCCTTTCAGAAAACCGTCTTCTGATGCTTTTTTCAGAAGCCGCCATTCCTGCCGGCCGGTAAAGCCGTCCTGTATTGTTGTGATGCCGTACTTGAAATATTCGTCCTGGGCCATTTTCAGATAGTTGGCCATTTCATTATAGTCAGGGCCTTTCAGCAGTGTGGCATTGGCTGTGAAAGCTGTTTCTTCCAGATAGCCGGACAGACTGCCGTCGGCATTGTGTCCGATAACACCGCCCCGGGGATTGGGAGTGTCCTTATCTATTCCCAGCCGTTTCAGACCCAGGCTGTTGCAAACTCCCATGTGGCCGCTGGCATGGGCAATTATAATCGGGTTTTTATCACTTACTTTATCCAGGTCTTCCTTTGTGGGATGTGCCTTGCCGGGGAAAAAGTTGTTGTCATAGCCAAAACCCACTATAAATTCACCTTCTGCCGGCTGTTTTCTCTCTGCAAATTCAGACAGTGTCCGGCACAGTTCTTCTATATTAACCGCATTTGACAAATCGGCAATGCACATTGTTCTGGCAACTGTTGTTATGTGGCTGTGTCCGTCAAAGAAAGCCGGAAGCATTGTTTTGCCCTCCAGGTCAAACAGGCGCACATCCTCCCCTTCCAGGTTTTCCTTTTCGCCTGTGGCGATTATTATTCCGTTTTCACACAGCACTGCCGGCGGCATTGGCTGGCCGGCCATGGTTATTATATTTCCGTTATAGTACAATGTTTTCATATTTTATCCTCCGAGGATATTTTTATCCTTATGTCATATTTTAAACCGCGTATATGTAATTTATAAGAAAACAGCCGGCACTTTCTGTACCGGCTGTTTGTTATAAGTGAAAATTATTTGATAAAGTCCAGAATCCGTGCTTTGGGTTTGAAACCAACAGAGCGTTTTACCTCTTTACCGTCTTTGAACAGTATCAGTGTGGGAATGCTCATAACCTGGTATTTAACTGCGATTTCCTGCTGCTGGTCAACATCCAGTTTGGCAACAACAATTTCGTCTTTCAGTTCTTCGGACAGTTCTTCGATGATGGGGCCAACCATTTTGCAGGGGCCGCACCATGTTGCCCAGAAGTCTACCAGTACCGGTTTGTCACCGTTGATGATCTGATCAAAATTTTCTTTTGTAAGTGCAAGGCTCATATTCGTATCTCCTATCTTTATTCGTTGTTCAGTGTCTATAATATAACACAATAATCCGGCTGTTACAGTGATTTAATCACCCAGATTATTATGTATTACCCACATAAAATTTATAATCTGTCCATCAGTTTCTTTTTGTCAATTATTTCTATCTCTTTGCGGGAAACCTTTACTATGCCTTCATTTTCAAAATATTTCAGCATTCTGGAAACCACTTCGCGGGCGCTGCCCAGATATTTGGCTATTTCCATGTGTGAATACCTGATTATCGGTCCGTTCTTTATCAGTTCTTCATACAGGAATATGGCCAGGCGTTTGTCAAAACTGAAAAACAGTATCTGCTGCATTGTCCACATAACATCGGAAAAGCGTATGGCTTTCATCTTGTTGGAGAAATTTTCCACATATATGTTATTTTCAATAAGCTTTGCAAATGCATAGGCATTAAGAACCACTGCCTGGCTGTAATCTTCGGCATCTACATAAACATCAAAGGTTATTTCGGACAGAACGCAGGAAGCGGAAAGTATGCACACCTCGCCGGGTGATATCCTGTAAAGGGTGACCTCTTTGCCCTCCTCGCTCATGATGTAAACCCTGAGGCAACCGCTTTTTACAAACAGTACACCTATACACCGTGTGTCGGCGCTATGTATATTCTGACCCGGATGATATGAGACAAATTCTGTATTCCGGCAGGCATAATCCTTTTCTTCCGGGCTTAAATGTGACCAAAAATCATCATACTGGGATAAAAATTCTATCTTTTCCTTTTCGTCCATATTCAACTCCTTTGTTGTCTGTAAAAATTGTTAAACCGCTATATTTAATATTATACAGCTAATTTGTGTGTTTTAAAAGAACTTTTTAAAATTGATTTGTGATTGTCAGCATATTCATTTTTTTCATCTGCCGCAGTTCTTTTTTTGTAAATTTCAGTCTTTCTCGCAATGTATCATTGTGGGCCAGCGGCTGAAGGCTGACCACACATTTGAATGCGCATGGCAGCAGGTCGGTTGAAGATATACCGCACAAAAGCCCGTTGGTACCGTCGCGGTATTCCAATGGGTTAAAAATATACAGAAGATCTTCTTCCAGCGCATTATACTGGTTTTGCAGTGAAAACCTTATCAGCATATCGCTGTATGTTACGGTGCCGGTGTAATACAGTTCTGTGGTGTAGCCGCTGTCAGTTTTGATGTTTATGGTAAAACTGGCCGGACATACCGCCCCGCCTTTTTCATTGTCTATATTTATAATCCCGTCTTTAATATCAGAAAATCTGCCGTCGCAGTAGTAGAAATACAGCTTGCTGGCTTTGAAAAAAGAGCTGGTGCCGCCCAGCACACTGCCCACCTCCACTTTGGGTTTAATCTCGTAATTTATCAGTCTTTCCGGCAAAACTTCCAGCACATTGGCTATTTCAAACAATGTGGGTATATCCAGGGTTATCTCCCCTTTTTCGTATTTGGACACACACGCTTTGCTTTTATTTATGGCGTCAGCCAGCTGCTGGATGCTCATTCTTTTGCCTTTTCTTATCTCGCGTATACGGCCGCCCACATAGCTGTTTATATCTTCAATCATAACTTCTCCAAAATGTTTACTTAAAATCAACTTTTTGTTTGATTACAACTATTTTATTTTTGTAGCACCAAAAAATATACCACTTTACTGCCATTTTGTCAATTTTAAATTGATTTTATTAAAAAATATGATATTGAAAATTGATTTATGATTTTTTGAACATCAAATTATTATCTGCTAAAATACACAGCATACAAAAGATATTGGAGAGAGAGAAAAATGAGCGTTAAATACTTTACAAACGGCAACATAATGGATGTTGTCAACGAAAAAATCTACAAAGGTTCCATTGTTGTTGAAAACGGAATTATCACACAGGTCGGCGAAGATGTAGCCTGCCCCGAAGGCGCTGAGGTTATTGATTTCGGAGGTAAGACAGTAAGCCCCGGTATCTTCAACTGCCATACACATATCTGTATGTCGGCAAACCCCAACGACCCGCGGCCCACAAGTGATGCCCAGATAGCCATACAGGCAATCAAAGCCTGCAAGGAATTTGTGCAGTCAGGCGTTACATTTATCCGTGATGTGGGCGGATCCAACTATGTGGATATCGACATCAGGGACGCAGCCAGAAAAGGCGATTTTGTAGCCCCGGAAATGGTTGTCAGCGGCAAATGTATCTGCATGACAGGCGGACACGGCTGGTCCATGGGACGCGAAGCAGACGGTGTTGATGACTGCCGCAAAGCTGCCAGGGAACAGCTGCGCGCCGGTGCTGACTGCATCAAGGTTATGGCCACAGGCGGTGTGTTCACCAAAGGTGTTGAACCCGGCAGCCAGCAGCTGAACGAAGACGAACTGCGCGCCGCCATTGAAGAAGGACACAAAGCCGGTGCAAAATCCTGCACCCATGCCCAGGGCATGAGCGGTATCAAAGCCGCACTGAGAGCAGGTATCGACAGTATCGAGCATGGTTTTTATATGGACGACTGGTGCTTTGAATGGATGAAAGAGCATGGCACCACCTTTGTTCCCACTCTTACAGCTGTTTATTACACAAAATTCTCCGAAGCAGGTATCCCCGAATTTGCACGCAAAAAGGTTGACGCGGCATACGAAGACCACCTGAACACATTCCGCGGTGCATACAAAGCCGGCGTAAATATCGCTTTGGGCACAGACGCAGGCACTCCCAACAACTACCCCAATCAGACCGGTTTTGAAATGGTTCTTATGGAAAAAGCCGGCATGAGCAAATGGGATGCAATAAAAGCCGGTACAATCAACTCTGCCAAACTGGTAGGCGTGGAAAAAACACACGGTACAATCGAAGCCGGCAAAAAAGCCAACTTCACTGTATACACCGCCAACCCCATTGAAGATATGAACAATGTCATGGACTGCTGTATGACAGTTATCGGCGGCGAAGTGGTTTACAAAAAATAGCTTTCTCGTTTTACTTCAATAAATCAAAATAAAAAGGTTTGCCAAAGCAAACCTTTTTATTTTTGTCTATCCTATTACAGTCACAAAATCCGGAGCCATAACACTGCCGTCATTGCCGCTGAGGCATGGAGAAAATTCATAATACTTGCCGTTGTGTACAGTGGCTATTTTCATGTTCCGGTAAACTTCCGACACATTGCCTACTATATAAAACGCTCCGCGTGCAGTGGTGTAATATTCGTCTTTCAGACCGTCTTCCCCATGGCTGACGGAGTATATATTTATATCATCGGGATATTTGGGAATTATCAGGTATTTTTCCTGACCTTCAAAAGATATTGTTGCAAGATCTGTACCGGCAAAATATTTGTCCGCCAATGAATAATCATATACAATCTCCAAACTGCCTATAAATATAACAGCCATTATGTCCCCTTCTTCAAAAGGAACCTGATCGTTTAT
>CASFSP010000056.1 GCA_949297385.1 uncultured Oscillospiraceae bacterium | reverse complement strand
GTGCCCCGTCTCTCAGACGGTTCCCCTATATTACACCCTTTTTCCATTTTTGTCAATACCTTTTTCGAACTTTTTTGGGAAAATTTGTAATTTTGGGTTCGTTTAATATATTAGCATATAATTTTTATTTTTCTATGGTAGTTTTTTGCTTTTTAATGCCTATTTTTATTTGCTGTAAAACCGCAATGTGCAAACTGCACAGCAAAATATTACATCATATATAATAAATGACAAAAGCAACCGTCCCTTATTGAAAGACCGGAAATATATTTTATAATATTCTTAATATATAAATCTGCGGAGGGAATTATGCGAGCCAGCGGAATATTGATGCACATATCCAGCCTGCCTTCTGAATACGGCATAGGCTCTTTCGGCAAAGAAGCTTACACCTTTATAGATTTTTTGCAGATAAGCGGCCAGCAGTTCTGGCAGGTGTTGCCGCTGGGGCCGGCAGAAGGAAACAGCCCTTATCAGCCTGTCTGTTGTTTTGGCGGCAATTACTATTTTATTGATCCGGATATTCTTGCCGCAAAAGGATTATTGACCGGCCGGGAGCTGCCCGAAGCAAAATTTGAAAGCGACAGGGTAAATTATTCTCATATACGACAAAGCAAGAAAAAACTGTTTTGGAAAGCCTTTGAAAGATTTGCGCAAAACTTTCCAGATGATTTTGAAAATTTTTGTGCGCACAACAGCTATTGGCTGGAAGATTTTGCGGCATTTTCTGCCCTGCGCGACAAATTCGGGCACGGATGGCGCATGTGGCCCCGGGATCTGGCTTTTCACGAAACTGAAACTATAAAAAATTTCTGTCTAGAAAATGAGAAAACGGTTAATTTTTATAAATTTTTGCAATATGAATTTTCCAGTCAGTGGCATGAGCTGAAAAACTATGCCAACACAAAAGGCATAAAAATAATCGGAGACATGCCCATTTACCCCTCTGATGACGGAAGCGATATATGGGCCAGGTCTCAGCTTTT
Source organism: uncultured Oscillospiraceae bacterium (assembly GCA_949297385.1). Lineage (GTDB taxonomy): Bacteria > Bacillota > Clostridia > Oscillospirales > Ruminococcaceae > RGIG3102. The sequence continues at coordinate 6,689 of CASFSP010000056.1, read as the reverse complement.
TGACATCAATTCAGATCTGTCCTTGAAAAGTGTGGCAGGTGTACCGCCTGACGCTTTTTCCCGGGAGGGTCAGCTGTGGGGCAACCCCGTCTACAACTGGCCGGCTCACCGGCAGGACGGATACAGCTGGTGGAAAAACAGAGTAGACCATGCCATGGATATGTATGATGCGGTAAGGCTGGACCATTTCCGCGGTTTTGAAAGTTATTGGAGCATTCCCGCCGCAGCGCCGACAGCCCGGCAGGGCAACTGGAAGCAAGGCCCCGGAAAAGATCTTTTCCGCCGGATATTTACAAGCGACAGCGACTTCAAAATAATTGCCGAAGACCTGGGCATTATCACTCCACAGGTGCGCCAATTGCTGAAAGCGACCGGCTTTCCCGGTATGAAGGTTTTGCAGTTTGCGTTCAACCCCCGGGGAAATTCTGACTATCTGCCCCACAATATCGGAGAAAACAGCGTGGTGTACACCGGTACCCACGACAACCCCACAATCAACCGGTGGTGGGAGCGCCAATCGCCGGAGCACAAAAAATTTTTCCTTGATTACGGAGCCTGGGAAGATGATAAAAACATCCCGGACAAAATGATAACCCTTGCATTTATCAGCCGGGCAAAGCTGGCGGTTGTCCCCATGCAGGACTGGCTGGGGCTGGGTGAAGAGGGTATAATGAACATTCCCTCCACCATAGAAGGAAACTGGGAATGGCGCATGGAAAAAGAAGTGCTGACCGACCGGCTGACACAAAGGATAAAAGGCAAAACCGAACTTTACGGCAGACGGCCCTGGCAAAACAATAATGATAAATAGATATATAAAAAGGCGGCACAAGCCGCCTTTTTTATTTTTTTACTTTATTCATATCTCAGCGCATCTATTGGGTTTAGCTTTGCAGCTTTGCCTGCCGGGTAAAAGCCGAAAAACACACCTATTGCCATGGAGAACAGCACCGCTGCCATTATTGTGGGAAACGATACGGTTGCACTGTATCCCAAAAGGCTTGCACCAACATTTCCTATAATAAGTCCCACACCCACGCCCATGAGGCCGCCTGTGGCACATATTATCACAGACTCTGTAATAAACTGCATCATTATCGCACCGTTGGTAGCGCCCAATACTTTGCGGGTACCTATCTCCCTGGTGCGCTCTGTTATGGACACCAGCATTATATTCATAACCCCTATGCCGCCCACCAGCAGACTGATACCGGCGATAACCGCTATGGCCAGCGAAACATTGGTCATCATGTCAGTGACACTTTCCACCATGCTTTCCATATTTGATGCGGAGGCCGTATAATTTTTGTTTGCGGAGTACAGCGAGGTAAAAAATCTTTCGGTGATATCGGTAAACTGTTGTGTATCTGTGGAAGCGGCTGGCACAACAGTTATACTCTGATATCCGTCATCTGCACCGCTTATTCTTTTTGCCGTTGACAAAGGCATATAAACCGTCTGCGTCCGCGCCGCCGAATCGCTTTCATATACGCCCACTATATAGAATACATACAGTCGCCCGTTTATTGTCAGGTCCAGCTCTTTCCCTATGGGATCCTCGCCGGGCATCAGCCGTGAACAAAGGTCAGAAGAAACGACACATACCTGTCTTTGCCGCTGTTCATCATCTTCCTTTAAAAATCTTCCGGTCAGAACATTAAGGCCGTTGGCCGCGGCATACTCGCTGCCGGTACCCACTGCATTTATCTGCTCTTCCGACAGGCTATACTGTGCCCGGCCGCTGCCGACGCTTTCAGTCCGGTATATGTGGGAGATATAATCACCGTATGCCCGGCGGTATTCGGATATCATATCGTCGCTTATAAGGTCTTCCAGCCGCGGCTGGCTGCGTCCGAAAATAAAGTAATTCCCGCTGCCCTGCCGGTTTTCGTCACTCTTTTCCTCTATACTTACGGTTATATTTCCGACACCCATTTCCCGCATGCTTTCGCTTATTCCGTTGGTCATGCTTTGTCCGACACTGACAATTCCTATAACACTGCCTATGCCTATTATAATGCCCAGCATTGTGAGCAGTGCGCGCATCTTGTTGGCCCACAGCCCGCTGATTGCCAGGGAAATATTCTCAAAAACCAGCATATCCTTCCCCTTTCCTTTGGGATACTATGCGCCCGTCTTTTATTGATATAATTCTTTGGCACTCCCGCGCCAGCTGAGGCGAGTGGGTTATCAGGACAATGGTTTTTCCCTGATTTCTGTGCAGGTCGTGAAAAAGGTCCATTATCATTCGCCCTGTCACACTGTCCAGGGCGCCGGTGGGTTCGTCAGCCAGAATTATCCGCGGATCATTTGCCATGCTGCGTGCTATGGCGACACGCTGTTTCTGGCCGCCGGACAGCTCATTGGGGTTGTGGCTCATTCTTTCGCCCATGTCCACCTGTTCCAGCAGCCGGCGTGCTCTTTTTACCGCCTTGTCTGCCGGAACTCCGGCATAAAGCATGGGAAGACATACATTTTTTACCGCGCTGGTCCTAGGTATCAAGTTGAAGGTCTGAAAAACAAAACCTATTTTCCTGTTGCGTATCCGCGACAGCTGTTTATCCTTCATCTGCCGGATATCCTGACCGTCCAGAATATAACTTCCGCTTGTGGGGCGGTCCAGCGCCCCAATTATATTCATCAGTGTGCTTTTGCCACTGCCGGACGCTCCCACTATCGCCACAAATTCTCCGCGGCTGACTGTAAGGTTTATATCCTGCAACACCGGCAGCTGCTAGACGCCCACTGTATATGATTTATATATATCTGTAAGTTCAATCAGCTTTTCCATAGCCACCTCAGCCTACCGGGCGCGCCTGCATACCGCCGCCGGGTTTTCCGTACACAACCTGTGTCATTTCGCCAGAGCCCATCTGCTGTTCCTGCTCATTTTCCTGTTCAAAAGTCATTGCGGTGCTTTCGCTTTCATCGGCAGAAGAACGGACCACCATGCCTTCCTGCAACTGATCGGATATTATCTGTATATAGTAATCGGTTTCCATACCTGTTTCCACTGTAAGGGGCCGGAAGTCTTCGCCTTCCTGGACATATATCACTTTTTCGCCGTTTTCATTGGTGCCGACAGCATCTATCGGGACAACAAATATATTTTCTTTCTGGCTCAGGATAACTTCTGCCTTGGCGTTCATGCCTATCAGCAGACCGTGGTCTGTGCCGTTTATGGTAATTTCGGCGCTGAATGTGCCGTCAGAGTTCATGTCTGTACCTGAAACAGGAGAAAGCTGTGAAACATACCCAGACAAAGTTTTGTCATTGGCGTCGCTGGTGATGACACATTCCATGCCCAGCTCTATGTTCTGTATGTCATATTCTTCAAATGATGTGGATATTTTAAGATTTTCCGTGTCCTGTATAACTGCTATTGTGCCGTTTACCATGTCTCCCACCTGAACATTCAGCTGGGTTATTGTACCGTCGGAAGTTGCTTTTATCGTGCATTTATCCAGCTGGTCATACAATTTTTCCAGCTCGTCACTGGTGGAAGCATTATCCAGTGTCTGCTTTGCGTTTTCACAGGCTGTGCGTGCACTTTCATAGTTTTTCTCCCGGTTGTCCAGGTTTGTCCTAGCCGTATTCTTCCGGTTTTGCGCCCGGTCTGCCGCTTCTTTCAGCTGCCGGTAATCCGCTGCATCTTTCTCCGCATTCAGCCGGTTCAGAGCGGATTCCAGTTCGCCTTCCCGCCGGTCAAACCGGGCTTTGGCACTGTCATATTCTGTTTTAGCCCGCTGCTGCCGGCTTTCGTCGCCATCTGCCAGAGCCCGGTTATACCGTGCCAGCGCAGAGTTTTTCCGGCTTTGTGCCCGCCGGTATTTTTCCCGTGCCCGGTCATATTTTGCCTGCCGCTGTGATACAGCTGCCAGTGCCGTATTAAAAGCCGCGTCGGCCTTCTGTGCTGCCGACAGTGCCCGGTTGTACTCACTTTCGGCAGCAAGGGCATCATCTTCGGCAGAGTTCATCCGGACTACTGATTTATCATATGCTGTCTGGGCCGAAGCGGTGTTCCGGCTGATTTTTTCCTTCTCTTCGGCTATGCTTTCCTGCAGGTCTTCATCATTCAGCAGCGCTATTGTCAGTCCCTCATAAACCTTATCGCCCACCTGGACTGATATCTCCTTTATGCTGTATCCGGAAAGGTCGGCTGTCACATTGACAGTGCTGCTGCTTTCAACAGTGCCTGTAACGGTAACACTTTCACTCAAAGATTTAAGGTGCAGGGTTGTGGTCCTGGGGTCTGCCGCAATAAATTCGGCGGCATCAGCTTTGGGTATACTTGCCACAGCCCCTGCCAGTACTGCAACAGCCACAACGGACGCTGTCAGCGCCAGTCTTGCTTTTTTGCTTGTTTTCAGCTTCTCTGCGGCAGCTTCTGCTGCCTGCTTCAGTTTTTTCATAAACACCTCTTTCAACAGTCTACCGTATATTATAAAAGCTGAAAGTGAATTACCGCTGAACACAAGGTGATACCAAAATGTTCGCACCTTAATGTTTTGTGAAGAACAAAAAGGACCGCCCCCGAAAGGCAGTCCTTTTTTGCTTTCAAACAATATGTGCCGGTTTATCTGTCCAGCTTTTCGCATATATCCTCTATGGCCCGGGCCGCGTCGCGCAGATCGCCGTTGGGATACCCGGAAGCCTTTTTTATCACCGCAATAAGTTTCTCGGCCGCTGCCAGCAAAGCAGCATAAGCTTTGGATATACCGCCCTCGGCTTTCGGTCTGGATACCACGGTTTTGGGCGCCACCCTTGTCTGCTGTCCGCTGACAAGGTCAAATGTATCTGTATAATACGGACAGTACACAGACCATCCCAGTTCTTTTTTTATCTTTTCTTCAAACACCGGCAACACATCTGCGTCACCGTGAACCAAAAACAGCTTCTGCGGTCTGTTTTCAAAGCCGGACAGCCAGCGCAGCAGTCCTTTTTGGTCTGCGTGTCCGCTGATGCCGTCCAGTTTTATAATATCGGCTTTTACCTCTATTGTTTCACCGAACAGTTTTACCTTTTTCACTCCGTCCAGCAGCCTTCTGCCCAGCGAGCCTTCCGCCTGGTAACCCACAAACACAACCGAGCTTTCCTCGCGCCACAGATTGTGTTTCAGATGGTGGCGTATACGGCCTGCGTCACACATGCCGCTAGCCGATATGATAACCTTCGGCTCTTTGTCAAAGTTTATCTGTTTGCTTTCGTCAGAAGTTACTGTGGTTTTCAGCGTGGGGAAGTTTATCGGGTCTATACCGCTTTTGACCACAGCCATCGCGTCATCGTCAAAATATCCATAGATATTGTCATCAAAAATCTTAACCGCTTCTATTGCCAGCGGTGAGTCCAGATATACCGGCACCCTGTGACCTTTTATCATTTTTTTGGTGATTATATCGCGCAGGAAATACAGCAGTTCCTGTGTTCTGCCCACGGCAAAGGCCGGTCTAACCACATTGCCGCCCCTGTCAAAGGTGGTCTGTATCACCCGGGCCAGCGCCTCGCGGTAATCCTTTACCACTGTGTGCAGTCTGTCGCCATAGGTGCTTTCACACACTATGTAGTCGGCATATTTTATAAACTGCGGGTCTTTTATCAGCGGCTGGTCAATGTTTCCCACATCCCCGGAAAATACAACTGTTCTTTTTTCTCCGTCTTCGTCTATATTTATCTCTATGGCCGCAGAGCCCAGCAGGTGGCCCACATCGTGAAAGCAGGCTGTCACGCCGGGGCATACCTGTACAGTTTCCAGATAATCGACCCCCCTGAACAATTTCAGAACAGCCATGGCATCATCCGAAGTATACAGCGGCTCCACCAGCTTTTTGCCGCTTCTTTTGTTTTTGCGGTTTTCCCATTCGGCGTCCTGCTCCTGTATGTTTGCAGAATCCAGCAGCATTATCCTGCACAGGTCTGCCGTGGCTTCGGTGGAAAAAATCGGGCCTTTATATCCGCCCTTTGCCAGCAAAGGCAGATATCCGGTATGGTCTATATGGCTGTGGGTCACCAGCACCGCATCCACCTGTGTGGCGGATATGGGCAGTGCATAATCCACATCTTCCTCCCGGCCCTGTCTCATGCCGTAGTCTATCAGGATATTTTTGCCGCAGGCTTGCAGCAGATGCACCGAACCGGTGACTCCATGGGTTGCGCCTATAAATTGCAGTTTCATATTTTTCCCTTTCTGCCTTTATCAGGTCATAGATTTGGTTTTTCTCCTTTTCAAGGATTTCAGAACAGATTTTACAAAAGCAAGCAGCGGCATGGCATTGACAATTATTATAACCAGGGTTATAACCGACGCAATTATCCGCCAGCCGTTTACTTCATTTACCATAACATATGACAGCGACCCCATCAGAATACAGTTAAGGGCCATGAAAAGCGGTGAAACATTTATGTTTATATATTTTTTTGTACCGGCCGCACGCAGTACAAACACCAGAAAATAGCTGACAAATGTGGCTATTGCCGCCCCTTGCGCCTCCCATTTGGGTATAAACAGCAGATTGAGCACTATATTGGCTATGGCGCCCGCCATCATGGTATAAAGGTTTGACCTGCCGTTTTTCTGCACCATATAAATGCTGGACATGAATGATGAAAAACAGGAAAACACCGTGGCCATTATAAGCACCGGTATATATCTCCATGATTCGTAATAAGACTGGTCAACCATAAATCCTATT
>CASFSP010000055.1 GCA_949297385.1 uncultured Oscillospiraceae bacterium | reverse complement strand
CTGGGTGAAGGCGACGGAGTGGGTGACGGCGATGGACTGACCGAGGGACTGGGGCTTGGCGCAGGCTGTGTCCGGTAAGCCGGCCGGCTTGTCGTTTGTGTATCTGACCGCACAGACGAACTGCTCCGGATGAATGACCGGGTGCTTTGAAGCTGAGAACTGCCGGAAGACGGCTGGCTTTTCTTTACAGCTGTCACCGCCAGCACAACCGCAAGCAACGCCAACACCGCCAGCACAGCCCCTGTTATATACATTTTTATATCTTTGCCGGATTTCATAGCTATAATACCTCTTATTTATTATATACATTATTTATATATGGTAAGTACAAATTGTCTGCCCTGTGCTTGCCCATAAAGAACAAAAGCGGCTTGTTTATCGGAAAATTCCAGACAGGCCGCTTTTGTTTAAGATATCCTGATATGGCTAAAATTACTTGTTAAGATAATTTATTGCATACTGAGCATACAAAGCAGAGCCGTTGGCAAGGGCATCTTCGTCCACATTGAACTGGGGATGATGATGCGGGAAGCAGGTTGCCGGGTTGTCATTGTTGCGTGAACCCAGGTTTGCCAGGCAGCCGCCTTCGGGAGCCACCCGGAAATATTCGCCGGCATCTTCGCCGCCTGTGGTCAGCGGTGCTTCTTCATAAGCATTTTCGCCGAACAGCTGTTTTACGGTAGCTTCACATACTGCAACGCTTTCGGGGCTGTTTACTGTCGGAGCAACCAGGCGTTCGTAATTGAATTCGATATCGGCGCGGTATGAGTTTGCAATACCTCTGGCTATTCTTTCCATAGACTGTGCAATCTGTTCTCTCACAGCCGGGTCAAAGCATCTGGTTGTACCTTCGATGACGGCTTCCTGAGCAATTATGTTCCAGCGGCTGCCGCCGTTGATTGTGCCGCAGGTTACAACTGCCGGCGCAATAGGCTGTATCTCACGGCTTACCAGTGCCTGCAAGCCTACAACAATCTGGGAGGCTACATATACTGCATCAACTGTTTCGTGGGGAGCTGCACCATGGCCGCCTTTGCCGATAACTTTTATTGAGAATTTATCAGCGGAAGCCATGCGTCCGCCGGGGCCTGATGTGGCTTTGCCCAGCTCTACGCCGGAAGCGATATGTATTGCAAAAACATTGTCAACGCCTTCCATACAGCCGTCAGCTATCATACCTTTGGCGCCTATGCCAACTTCTTCAGCCGGCTGGAAGAACAGCTTTACAGTGCCGTTGATTTCATCTTTCATCTCGTTGAGAATTTTTGCGGCGCCCAGCAGCATTGCAGTGTGGGTGTCGTGTCCGCAGGCGTGGTTCATGCCGGGAGTCTGTGAAGCGTATTCACATCCGGTGTTGTCATCCAGTGTGAGCGCGTCCATATCAGCTCTCAGTGCCACAGTCTTGCCGGGTTTTGTACCTTTTATAGTCGCAACTGTACCGGTGCCGAATTTGGCCACATATTCTATGCCCATATCGTCCAGTTCTTTTCTTACTCTTTCGGCTGTTTTAAATTCCTGTGTGCCGGGTTCAGGATTCATGTGGAAATATCTTCTCAGGTCTATAACATACTGTTTATATTTCTGAGCCAGTTCCAAAGTTTTCATTTTTATCACTCCTGTCATAATTATTAAATACATTATAGCACTTATCCACTGTCAGCTCAACAAATTTTTAAGTGAAATTTGTTTGAAAAATTATATAATTCGATTGACAAATTATATAATTTGTATTACAATTTTCATCGTAAGGAGGTAGAAAAATGAGCAAATCGGTATACAGCATAGTGCTGGACGACGATGTGATAAAAATGATTGACATCGCCGCAGCCCGGCAGAATACCAGCAGGTCCAACCTGATAAACCGTATTCTGGCCCGGCATATAAGCCTGCCCACCACCGAAACGATGATCAGCGATGTGTATAATTCAATCAATGATTTTCTGAAAGACAGTTCTTCCCTGGCATTGCAGATTTTGGGCAGCGGCTCGCTTATAAATATGCGTTCCGCCCTCAGTTACAAATACAACCCCAGCGTAAAATACACTGTGGAAATATTTGAAAAAGGCGATTACCTGGGCAGACTTAAAGTGTCTTTACGCAGTCAAAACCGGCAGGTACTGACAATTTTTGATGACTTTTTTTACCTTTGGAGCCAGCTGGAAAAACAATATGCCGGACTGGATGATGAGGAGTTCACCGTTGCTGACGGAAGATACGCAAGGCTTCTCAGATGCTCGGACTGCAACGACTATTCCGATTACGGGCTGACCATAGGGGCTTATGTGGACCTGATGGACAGATGTATGAAAGAATTTTTCTCTCGCTACACCCTTTCCCCCTCCCGGGCGGCAAAGAGTGCCGGCGGTATTTATATATCGGATATTACCGATGATATACACAAGATATAAGGAGTGATACTATGAACACAAACAAGCTGACACAAAAATCTATGGAGGTTTTGCAGAATGCCCAGAGTCTGGCTGTACAATATTCCAACCAGACCTTGCAGCCGGAGCATCTGCTCATGGCTTTGCTGACCGTACAGGACAGCCTCAATGCCCAGCTTTTTGCCAAAATGGGTGTTGATGTACAGGCTTTTACACAAAACCTGGAGCAGAAAATAGCACAGCTGCCCAAAGTTACCGGCAGCCGTGAGGCAGACAAAATATACATTTCATCCCGGACTGACCAGGCACTGAACAGTGCCGAACAGACAGCCGCACAGATGAAGGACGAATATGTATCCGTGGAACATCTGACACTGGGTATTATCGACACTGCCTCCGGAGCAGTAAAGGAACTGCTGAGAATATTTTCTATTGATAAAAACAAATTCCTGACAGCGCTTCAGCAGGTACGCGGTAACACAAGGGTTACCACAGACAACCCGGAAAGCACCTATGATGCGCTTGCAAAATACGGTCAGGACCTGGTGGCCATGGCCAGGGCTCAGAAACTGGACCCTGTTATCGGCCGTGACAGCGAAATAAGGAATGTTATCCGTATTTTGTCCAGGAAAACCAAAAACAACCCGGTGCTTATAGGCGAACCCGGCGTAGGTAAAACCGCCATTGCCGAAGGCCTGGCTATCCGTATTGTGCGAGGTGATGTGCCCGCAAACCTGAAAGACCGCAAGATATTCAGCCTGGATATGGGCTCACTGGTGGCAGGCGCCAAATACCGCGGCGAGTTTGAAGAAAGGCTTAAAAGCGTTTTGGCAGAAGTCAAAAAGAGCGAAGGCCAGATAATCCTGTTTATAGATGAGCTGCACACCATCGTAGGCGCCGGTAAAACAGACGGCGCAATGGACGCCGGCAATATCCTGAAACCGATGCTGGCCAGAGGTGAACTGCACTGTATCGGTGCCACAACTTTGGATGAGTACCGCAAATACATTGAAAAAGACCCTGCCCTTGAAAGGCGTTTCCAGCCGGTAATGGTGGATGAGCCAACAGTGGAAGACACCATTTCCATACTGAGAGGCCTGAAAGAAAGGTATGAAGTTTTCCATGGCGTAAAAATCCATGACAGTGCGCTGATTGCTGCTGCCGTTCTGTCCAACAGATACATTTCCGACAGGTTTTTGCCCGACAAGGCCATCGACCTGGTGGACGAAGCCTGCGCAATGATAAGAACAGAAATGGACTCCTCCCCTGCTGAAATGGATGACCTGCAAAGAAAGATAATGCAGCATGAGATTGAGGAAGCGGCCCTTAAACACGAAACCGATAATCTGTCCAAGGAAAGACTGGAAGCTATACAGAAAGAGCTGGCAGAAATGCGCGAAGAGTACAACGCCATGAAAGCCCGCTGGGAAAACGAAAAAGAATCCATATCCAAAGTTCAGAAGCTGCGTGAAGAAATAGAACAGGTAAATGCGCAGATGGAAAAAGCCGAGCGCGAATATGACCTGAACAAGGCTGCCGAGCTGAAATACGGCCGCCTGCCTGAGTTGCAGAAGCAGTTGGAAGAACAAGAAAAAATTGCTGAAAGTGCAAAGGAATCTTCCCTGCTGCGTGACAAGGTCGGCGAAGAAGAAATTGCCAAAATCATCTCCCGCTGGACCGGTATCCCAGTAGCAAAACTGGTGGAAGGCGAAAGGGAAAAACTGCTTCATATGGACGAAATACTTCACAAGAGGGTTATAGGCCAGGATGAGGCGGTGACAAAGGTAAGCGAAGCTATTCTGCGTTCACGCGCGGGCATACAGGACGAAAAAAGGCCTATCGGCTCCTTCCTGTTCCTGGGCCCCACCGGTGTCGGCAAAACCGAGCTGGCAAAGGCATTGGCAGAATGTCTGTTTGATGATGAGAAAAATATTATCCGTATTGATATGAGCGAATATATGGAGAAATATTCGGTCAGCAGGCTGATAGGAGCGCCTCCCGGATATGTGGGTTACGAAGAAGGCGGCCAGCTTACTGAGGCAGTAAGGAGAAAACCCTACTCTGTTGTTCTGTTTGATGAAATTGAAAAGGCTCACCCGGATGTGTTCAATGTACTGTTACAGGTACTGGACGACGGCCGTATCACCGACAGCCAGGGCAGAACTGTGGATTTCAAAAATACAATTATCATACTCACATCCAACCTGGGTTCATCTTATATACTGGAAGGCATTGAAAACGGCGAGATAACACAGCAGGCCAAAGACAGCGTCAATGCATTGCTGAAAACCTCTTTCCGTCCGGAATTCCTTAACAGACTGGATGAAATTGTATTCTACAAACCTCTGAGCAAAACCGAAATAGGCGGAGTTGTGGATCTGCTTCTGGAAAACCTGAAACAGAGACTTAACGAAAAGCAGCTGGATATATCCGTAACAGAGGCGGCCAAACAGTTTATCATCGACAACGGTTATGACGAGATATACGGCGCCCGTCCGCTGAAGAGATTTATACAGCGGAAGGTAGAAACCCTGGTGGCAAAAGAAATCATAGCCAAAGACCCGAAACCGGGCACTGTATTCACAATAGACAGCGACGGCGAAAGTCTTTTGCTGAAATAAAGCAACAAAAGAGGCGGATTTAATCCGCCTCTTTATTTTTGTTAAATTAAAATCTGGCTTGCAATCTGTATAAATTAAAAATTCAATTCGTACCAAAGCTCTCAAAAGCTTTTACAATATTTGCTGTAACAATGTTTGTCATAGCCTTCGAACTTTCGTCAGAAAATGCCGATATCTTCCATTTCCCGTCAACCTTTACACAGTTAAATGTGACATCAGCAGAGGCTGTTCCGGGCTCAATGACTTCCACCTTTTCTTTAAAGATATTTACCAAAAGCTCTTCCATCTGTGCCTCATCTGCGCCGCTGAGTGCAAGGGCCAAACCCTGAACAATGTATTCACCTACCACCGATGTTACTATCGGACTGGCATCAGTGTATGTAAAGGAAACCGTAACTGTTGCGTTATCCCCTTCTGTTTTGACTTCGCCTATGGTGTAGGTCATCTTGGAGGCACATTTTTTCAGATACAGTAAAAACCGTCCGTATGTGTCCTCTTCGCCTTCCAGCTCCCGCCGCATCTCTTCAAATTCTTTCAGGTCTTCCTCGCCATTTTGCATACAGGTAGCAGCTTTTTCCATATCAAATGCCTGTATTGCTTTGCAGTAGTCTTCAACAACAGTTTCCGGTTTTTGCGACGAACATCCAACAAGAGAAAATGCCATAACAATTGCGAGAATAAATGCTGTAATTCTTTTCATATATACCTTCCTTTCTTATATGCACCCCGGCATATTTATACGATTGTAATTTGATTTCATTATATCATGCGGTATTTTTACCGTCAACCAGACAAACATTATCTTATTTCTGCAAAAATTTCTGTATTATTTGTACAAATTTCCACTGTTAAATCTGCCAGATAAGAGAAAAACAGCCGAGCATAGCCGCTTTTAGCTTAATTATGATATAATAAATATAAAGAACATTACAACAGAGGAGGATGTTGTATGAAAAAGATATTTGTTACTTTGACAGCTGTCCTGCTGCTTTGCGGGTGCAATAACACTGTTAACAGTGAAGCTGCACATGTTAAACCTGATATATCTATGGAGTATGAGCAATACTCGGATTTGTCATTTATGTCGGAAGAACAAAGAGAATTTTATGATGAAAACATATCATTAATATGTCGCATATGTGCTGACGCTACCTCATTGCCCTATTCGGCAAAAATGAATAATGATACATTTTGCACAGAGGTTATCAACGATAAAAATTATGTGATTTTTGATATTTTATTTGATAACTTTAAATCAGATCTTTTGAAAGTATATACAGAGTCAGAGGTAGACTGGCTTACTTCTGAGAAATATCAGGAGTATAACGGATATGTTGCGGCCATAGATGCAAGCATGCCGATAATTACCAATGTTGAAGAAAGTATATATGAAGTTTATGTAAATGACAAAAACAGATTGGTTTTCACCTCAATCACTGTTGTTGATGAAAAAAGTGGCCTTAATGATGGGTATCTTATAGAATTGGTTTTAACCGAGGAAGGCTGGAGAGTAAATTATGCAGGGTATAAATCGCTGTAAAAATTATTTTGTACAACAGCCTACTATAAAAAGCACTGCCCGGATACTACCGGACAGTGCTTTCAATCAATATGTTAGCAGATTATTTGTTATTTTGAACTTGAAGTTCTAAGCCTATCGAAATTATAGGTGCTGAACCTAGAATATGCAGCAGACAATGTTAAAAAACGGCCGTTCTGTGACAACTCATCTGGATTGTATGGGTCAGCCACCATGATATCGCTTCCTGATGATGCATTGTTTGTATAACCGTAAGCATCAACCCAATACTCTGAATTATTGCCATTAGCATAAGTTACATATGCGTGAATGGCAACAGGTCTTACTGCATCAATTTCAGATTTAATTGTAGCAAGAGAATAAGTTATTGCAGCAGAAATATTTGCATTAGGAGTCCCCCATGAATATCCATTTACAAACCAGTAATTATTGTAAAAATAATCAACAGTATTATTGACAGATGTTCCGTAAAATTTGGATATCATCAAACCAGAACAAAGGGCACATCCAACACTTCTTACGGTAGAATTATATCCGCTATAATTCTGATTTACAGTTTCTGTGAAAGGCAATACTTTGCTATCAGGGCCCGTACCGGTGCCCGGAGTGCTCCCCGTAACATCCTCCACGGGCACAAGCCACCATGTCTGCTGTGTGGCTTTGCTTTCATCCAGCGGTTGCCACCTTACATCACAGCCGTTTGCAAAGCTACCGTCCGAGCCGGGTATAACCGTGAGATACCGGTTGTTTCCGGTGTCGTTTCTGTAACTCTGGATTTTGTACAGGTTGTTTTGTGCGTTTACGGTGATAAAGTTTATTTTGGAGTCTTCTTCATTACCTGCAACTTTGTAAATATCGCAGTTGCCTGCATTGTTCTGTCCCCAGTAATAATCCAGTCCGTAAGATGTGTCACCGGCGCAAAGCACCCTTGCAAAGCCGTTATACACCACCACCTGTCACTGCATGTCAGTGCTCCAGTCCAGAGACCATACATTTACATTGCGATTGTTGTAATGGTTGCCAACGCCCTGTGTATTGAGCGACAGGGGCTGTACCTCTTTGTTAAGTATTGCCCGGTTGTATTCTGCATCACGTGTGGCAAGTGTAGGAATAAAGAAATATGTTTTTCCGCTTTCGTAAGCCATAATTTTTCTCCTTTTTTAATTTTAGTTTTCCGGCAGTGTAAGACATGCGCGCTTGTGCCTTATTCTGCCGTCTTGTGATGGT
>CASFSP010000054.1 GCA_949297385.1 uncultured Oscillospiraceae bacterium | reverse complement strand
AGAGTGACCGCTTGTATGGGAGAAATTGTTATGGGCATATATAATTTGTCCTGTGGGTGGCAGGTGTCTGCGCCGAAATCGTGGAAACACGAATATGATGATATCAGCGGACAATATATTTTTTGGAAGGATAGAAGCAGCCTGACTGTAAGGATTAGTCCATTTCATGCATCAAGGAACGGTGTGCCGGCACCCGGTGATGTTATGGAAAAAGCCTTTAGATCTTCTGTGCCGAAATCAGCAAAGCTATGTGTCCAACATCCGTACAGCTTGCAGGATTTTAAGTGCTTAGTGTTCAAGGATGTACGCAAAGATAGGAGCAAATCAGTTTATGCGCTTTATATAGGCTATTGGCGAGAGGGCGACCTTCTGAGCATAAGCCTATGGGCGACAGACCCTGATGAATTTGCGCAGGCGGATGAAATACTTGGTAGCCTGAAAGCCGTCGGCAACATATAACATCTGTGCCCAGCAGCTTTTCAAAGGGATGTACAAACGCATTTGAAATAAAAACACATGGCGTATCGGAAAGATATGCCGTAACGGAGGTAAAAATATGAACTTTAAAATGGTGCACGAAAATTATAATGTAAGCGAACTGGAAAAATCGCTGGCATTTTACAAAGAGGCTCTGGGCCTGGAGGAATGCAGAAGAAAAGAAAACGAAAACTTTACCATTGTATATGTCAAAAACGACAGCAGTGACTTTGAGCTGGAGCTGACATGGCTGAAAGACCATCCGCAGAAATATGACCTGGGCGAGTGCGAATTCCACCTGGCATTCGTTACAGACGACTACGAGGGCGCATATAAAAAGCACAGCGAAATGGGCTGTATCTGCTTTGAAAACAAAGAGATGGGCATATATTTCATAGAAGACCCGGACGGATACTGGCTGGAAATCGTTCCGGCAAAAAGATAAAATTTAACATTACATCAAATACTGCCGGACTTCGGTCCGGCAGTATTTTTATTCCGTTTTTTCTGGCTTGGTAGATATCGCAGGGCGACTGCATCTGAAAGTTGAACAATATCAGTTGTTTTCTTGTCCCTTTATAAAATTTTGACTTTGTAATTACTTATGGTACAATATATTCAAACGATCAGACGGCTTATTTTGACATTGGAGGAAAACTATGAGGAGATGCACTTTTTTGTCCGGTATTTTTATGTGTATGATTTTTTTATGCAGCTGCCGGAAAACCGTTATATCAAATTATGAGCCTGAAGATTTATCTGCTCAGGACGAATATGAGTCCGTATATCAATTAAACAAGCCGCTGGTTGCAAAAGATGGTTTTATAAAAATTGAACCTGTAAATCTGCCGGAGTATATCAATAATATGAAAACAGCTCCGTCCAAAGTTATGAGTAATACAGATATTCTGATTATCCTTTATGAAGAGAAAACTGTACCGGTTATCAAAGAGACAGGTATTTATAAAATTGACACAGGCAAATACAGTCGTTTGTTTGAGGTGTGTGAAGGCAGAACAATATCAATAGAATGTGTGGATGATGGTTTTGTAATATATAAAGAAACTGATACTGTCAGCAATGCAGTCAGGCTAAAAAGCTGCGATATAAAAACAGGTAAAACAACAGAAATTTACAATTTCCGGCCGCAATATAACAGCTCTTCTGCGTCGTTAAACAGTATCGTCAGCCAAAACGGTAAAATTTACTTTGATGATATTGTGTACGACAGTGGCGGGGTGGCCGGAGTAAATATAATGGAGTATGATAATGAATCCGGACAGGTCAGCGTATATAAAGAAAATTCTCAAAATCCTGTATTGCTTGACTGCGGACTGATGTATATAAGCAAAGACCGGGATGCCGGATTATTCTTTCTGGAATCATCAGAATGTGGGCAGAAAATTTATTTAAGCGAACGAATAAGCACGCTTGCGCCAGCCGGAGATGAAATTTACTGCATCAATAATAAATCAAATGATGAACAGACAATGCGCACAGTCTGGAGTATCAACAGCCTGTCGGATAATGAGGAACTGCTTGTGTCCTCAAATGCTGTGGATCGGCTGACTGCGGATGAGCATATTGTGGCCTGGAGAAATTTTACGGCTGAAAAACCGATAGTTTATTTGAGAGAACAAGACAGCTTCACGGTGCTTTTGGATGATGAGGTGGCATATAACACATATCTGACTGGTGATGATTGTACATTGCTTATATGCACCCATGAGGATTATACATCAACATACTATATGATTTCGTATGTTGATTGAGTAAAACAAAACTTTTCACAAAACTTATTATAGCTTTAAGCAATAGAACAGCCGCCGATTTTTATTCCGGCGGCTGTTTTATATTATTCTTTATTTTTGTGTTTTGCCTGGTCAACCAGCCGCCTGTTCATGTACCTGGGGTTTATATATGCCACATAAATATAACATATTGCTATAAGCAGGCAGGCGGTGACAAACAGGTGGCCGCTGTAATAGCCCCAAAGTGCCGCAGCCAGCTGAATAAGGCAGTATATCAGTTCTATAATGGAGTTTTTTCTGCGTTGCACGAGATTTTTTTCATATCGCATATTTGCACTCATCCATATTGAAGCCAGAAAAAGGGGAAGATATTTAACAACAAGTGCAAAAATGTACATACCCCCGGTAAAACCTTCGTCCAGCGGCTGAATTGCCACATTAAGGCAGGCGGCCTGGGCTATTATTGCAATTTTTATAAGGTTTGCCTGTAAAATTTTGTTTTCTTTCTTTGGCGGGTTTTCTCCGCTGAGCCGGTAAGGCTCAAGACCGTAAATGCTTTCCAGCGCCGCCAGGTTTTCATAAGTCGGGCGGGACTGGCCGTTTTCCCATTTGGCTACGGCCTGTCTGCTGACCCCTGTCAGTTCGGCCAGTTTCTCCTGGGTAAGGCCTTTTTCCACTCGCAGCTGTTTCAGTTTTTCAGAAAGAGTCATAAGCGTACCTCCTTTTGGAAATATGATATCACCAAAGCCCTTTGGCAGCAACCAACTATAATGCAACCGGCGGTTGCGCTGGCTTGTGAGGAAATCTCCATCTGTGATACATATCAAAACTACTTCAGTATAATTGCAGTTAGCCGCAATCAGGCGCATTTTTTACAGCGGTTTGGCAGTGCACAGATAATTTGTTTCAATATACCATCACCGGCTTACATCTTCAATGCCAAAAAGCCCGGCGTCATTGCGCCGGGCATAGCTGTAAAATTTTCAGGCTCGTTTCCAGGCCGTATGTGAGAAAAGTATCAGTATCGGATATATTTCCAGTCGTCCGGCCAGCATATCCATTATAAGGGTAAACTTTGAAAGATCACTGAACATGGAATAATTATATGCCGGACCGGCAAGGTCAAGGCCTGGTCCGATATTGTTAAAACAGGAAATTACGGCAGAAATGTTTGTCGGTATGCTCAGTCCGTCCACCGAAACCATTATAAAGCTGAGGGCGATTATCATGGCATAGGCTGAAAAATATACATTTATGCTTTGAAGTATTTTTTCCGGTACCGCCGTGCCGTTGCTGCGCACCACCTGTACCTTGTTGGGGTACAGTATCTGGTGGGCCTGGCGGCGAAGGGTTTTCAGCAGAAGAAGAAATCTTCCGCATTTAAGGCCGCCCCCGGTGCTTCCGGCACAGGCACCCACCAGCATGAGGCAGAGTATCACTGCCTTGGACAGGCTGGGCCACAGGTCAAAGTCTGTGGTGGCAAAGCCGGTGGTGGTTATAATGCTGGACACCTGGAAAGAGGCGTGCCTTAGGGTTTCTTCAAATGTGGGGTAAAATCCTTTTATATTTACAGTTATTATACCTATGCTTACAACAACTATTGCAAGATATGTGCGCAGTTCTTCATCTTTAAAAACATCCTTGAACTCCCTGTTGAGGAAAAGATAGTAACAGCTGAAATTTACACCGAATATCAGCATAAACACCGTACATACATTTTGAATATATGGACTGTAACCGGCTATGCTGTCGCGCTTTATTCCAAAGCCGCCGGTGCCGGCAGTGCCAAAGGCGGTGCACACGGCATCAAAAACCTCCATGCCGCCGGCCGCCAGAAAACAAAAGTCCAGTATGGTAAGCGCAATGTATATAACATACAGAATTTGTGCCGTGCCGCGTATATGCGGCACCAGTTTGCTCACATCCGGGCCGGGGCTTTCGGCTTTCAGAAGGTGCAGGGTAAAGCCGCGTCCTCCTTCGTCTTTAGGCGCTATTGCAAGCATAAATACCAAAACACCCATTCCGCCTATCCAGTGGGTGAAGCTGCGCCAGTACAGCATACCTCTGCTGAGCCGTTCAACATCTATAAGGATTGAAGCTCCTGTTGTTGTGAAGCCGGACACAGTTTCAAACAAGGCGTCTATAAATCTGGGAATTTCACCTGAAATTATAAACGGAAGACAGCCCATAATGCTCAGGGCAATCCAGCTCAGGCCCACACATATAAATCCTTCGCGGGCTGTGAATACACTTTTTGCGTTTCTGCATGTATATATCAAAACAGCGGACAGTGACAGTGTAATCAGCATGGAAATCAAAAAGCTGTTCATTGCCGCCTGCTGTCCGTCTGCAAGGCTGAGCATAACTGACGGCAGCATAAAAACAGCTTCTATCAGCCATATATATCCTATATATTTTCCTATTCTCCGGTAATTCATATGTCAGACCTCGAAAATATCATTGAACTGCATAACCATATTTCTGCGCCCGGTAACCACGATAACTGTATCTCCCTGTTCAAAGCAGGAATTGCCGTTGGGGATAATCAGCTGACCTCCATGGTTTATACATACGATCAGCACATTCTTTTTCAGACGCAGGTCTTTCAGCGGAACATTGCAGTATTTTGCGCTTTCATCAATTCTGAATTCCTCTGCTTCCGCCAGCCCGTCGGCTATTGAATGAACAGCAAGGGCGGCGCCTGCCTGATTTTTTAAAGCGCGTACATATCGCACAATTATATTGCTGCAAAGCTCTCGCGGATTTATAATACTTCCCAGCGGCAGGCTGCTCATAACCCGGCTGTTCTCCATATGGTCCAGCTTTGTTATGACCTGCGGAACATTGTTCATATTTCCGAAAAGGGAAATGATGATATTCATCTCATCGATGCTTGTCATTGACACCAGCGCATCGCAGTCTGCCAGGCCTTCATTTTCCAGAAAGCTCTGGTCGGTGGCATCGCCGCATACAATGTCTGCTTTCGGCAGATTTTGCGCCAGGTAAAGGCATTTGTCCGGGTCTTTGTCTATTATTGTCACTTTTATGCCGCTTTGGGATATCCGCTGTGCCAGGTAATAGCTTATCCTGCTGCCTCCGCATATCATTACCTTTTTCACCTTGCGTGTTATTATTCCCAAATTTTTCAGCAGTACAGACAGGTTGGATGTGGGGGCGGTGACAAACAGTCTGTCATTGTTCCGTATGACAAAATCGCCGTCAGGCATAATTGCCTGTCCGTTTCTCAGCACGGCACACACCAGCACGCTGCACCCTGTCAGATGCTGAAGGTTATTCAGCCGGCTGCCGCACAATACGCTTTTTTCGTTTACTCGCAGTTCAACAATTTCCACCCTTCCGTTTGCAAATGTGTCCCTGCGCAGAAATCCCGGAAAACGCAGCAGTCTTTCTATCTCTTTTGCGGACTGTTTTTCCGGGTTTACTGTAAGCGAAAGGGCAAAAACATCGCTCATGTCATAAATCTGCCGGCTGTATTCTGGGTTTCTTATCCTGGCGATTGTATGTATTGCCGGGTTGAGGTGGTGGGCAGTAAGGCAGCACAGCAGATTTACCTCATCTTCGCTTGTGGCTGCAATCAGCAGGTCTGCCCGCTGCACATCCGCCTTCATAAGCACAGAGGCAGCCGCACAGTTGCCCTGCACAGCCATAACATCATATCTGTTCAAAGCATCATCCAGCACATTTGATTTTGAATCTATGATGGTTATATCATATCCTTCTGAAGACAGCTGTCGTGTGAGAGTTGCTCCCACTTTTCCGCCGCCGGCGATAATTATTTTCAAAAACAATTCCTCCGTATACACAATTCTTACACATTTATAAATAACATTATAACAGCTATTCTGCAAAATACAATACATCAAATACTTATATAATAAATGATTGCCGGCAGTAAGCTTTTTTGATATAATTTCATAAAATAAAATGTTAAAAAGCAGATAAGGGATTTTTACATCTGATGTTGCCGCAACCCTATGGCAGCGGTTTAATGTATTGTTGCTTTTAATTGCTGCGGCGGCCATAATTTTGCTTTTTAGAAAAATTTTCAGGAAATGACACCATGACCTGGACGGAAAAGTAGAGAAAAAGTATGAAGCATCTGGGAACACAATATCTTAAAACAGAAAAGCTGATTTTGCGCCCTTTTACCGCAGATGATGTGCCGGCTATGTACCGCAACTGGGCCTGTGACGAACAGGTGGTGAAGTTTTTGACATGGCCTGCCCATGCAGATGAGGGCACAACCCGCGAAATACTGACCTCATGGGTGGAAAATTACAAGGACGAGAGGTACTATCAGTGGGCGATAGAGCTGAAAGGTACTGACTTTGGCCCGATTGGTACCATAAGCGTGATCAATGAAATTGACCCGCAGATAAAAATGGCGGAAATAGGCTATTGCATCGGCCGCAGATGGTGGCACACCGGTGTGACCAGCCGGGCGCTGAAAGCTGTAATGGATTTTTTGTTTGACCAGGTGGGAGTAAACAAAGTTCAGGCAAGACACGACCTGCGCAATGTGCATTCCGGTCATGTGATGGAAAAATGCGGCATGAAATACGAGGGAACCCTCAGACAGGCCGACCGCAACAACAGCGGCGTGTGTGACGCCGTATATTACGGCCTGCTGGCAGAGGAAAGGCGGCAGGCTGCAAAAGAGTAATTTCGGCAGTTTGCGGCGGGATGTGTATTATCTGAACCGGTGCAGATTATTCAATCAAAAACAAAGCCGGCCGCAGATTGAAAAATATTTTTATATCTGAATAAAGAAAAAGCACGCTGTACGGCGTGCTTTTTTATTTCTATTTTTTCTTTTCGCTTTCTATCGGGGTGAATGTGCCGTCTTCGTTGGGGGTGAACACATAATGTTCTTTCAGGTATACAATGTCATCGCGGTATACACTGTCCAGCTCGGCCAGGACGGCAGCTTTTGCGGCCACTGTTGCGCCGGCGGCTTCGGCCAGTTTTTCCAGCGCGGCAATGGACTCGCCCGTGGCGATAACATCATCGATCAGCGCAACGCGCTTTCCGCGTATCTTTTCCACATCCATTCCGTCCAGGTACAGTGTCTGCTTTGCCTGGGTTGTGATGGAATATACCACAGCTTCCAGAGGATTCTGCATGTAAGGCTTTCTGCTTTTGCGGGCTACCACAAATTCTTTGCCCATAATGCGGCTCATTTCGTATGTAAGAATAATGCCTTTGGCCTCTGCTGTCATCAGCACATCCACATCCCGGGGCAGTTTGGCAGCCAGATGCGGGGCAACTGTCGTTACCAGCTCGGTGTCAGAAACAATGCAGAAACTGGCCAGGGCCATATCGTCCTTGATTTTTACAAAGGGCAGTTTCCTTTTTACGCCGTATATCTCAAAGTCAAAATATGGCGGGTCGTAACGCATGATAAAATCCTCTCTTTCAGTGTGTGAAAATATCTGTCGCGCTTATTATACCACAAACACCGCCGCAGTTAAATACAAAAAACAACAAAAAAAGACAGCGTTCAGCTGTCTTTCAGGTATTGTCGTCCCGTCCGTAAACCTGGCGAAAATATTCCAATATGTTTTCCAGTGACTGTATCAGCACTTCGTTTTCGTCCAGTCCCAGGTCGCCGATGGTTTTGTCT
>CASFSP010000053.1 GCA_949297385.1 uncultured Oscillospiraceae bacterium | reverse complement strand
GGATATATGCGGTCAACATCAACACAACTGCTGTTGATCTGCCGGAAGAAGAGGTAGACGGCCGTCTGGATGCCTTTATGGCCAAATTGGGAAAAGAAGTTGACCGGATGAGCGAAAAGGAATTTTACGAAATTCTTTCCGCCATGGAAGAACCGGACTGCGAAGCAGCCCTGTTCCTGATGGATTACTTTACACAGGAAAATTTTGCCGGAATTTATGCGGTAAACGCCGTTGACGGCATAGGCAGTCCGACTGTTGAACAGACAGTTGAAAGCCAGGGCGAAACTGTCGGCGGAGCAATTAAATGGCACAACAAGATTTACCATCCCTATTGGATGACCCTTTGCTGCGTTAGCGGTGATGCACAGGAAGCCTTTGAAAAAGCGATGGACCACCTTTTTGGGGAAAATCACACATCAAAGCTGTCATTTGCAAAACAGCCCGCCGCAAAAGTTATAGGATAATATTTAAAAAGCCGGCCTTTGGGTCGGTTTTCTTTTTTACGGTAAGATGTACAAACAGGAGTGTATATCTACGATTGGATTTCATATCCTGCTCTTATGACCGTGACAATAAACCGGAAAAGGCCGTTTTTTGCCGTATTTTCAGATAAATATACAGCTCGTGGCGATTGATCCATACATAGATTTTAATGTATAATTAAAACAGAACATTTTACGGAGGCGGAAAGATGGACAGGGTACTATCAGAAATCAGAAAAATAATTGACGAATGTATGGCACAGTATCTGCCGAATGTAAAAATCAACGACCTTGAAGACGAAGGCGCTGTTTTTTATATGAATGCTCAGAACGGAACAGAGTTTGACTGGTTTGTAAATGACCGATTGCCATTTTTTATGATTTTTTATAACGATGAAGATAATCTGGGGTCAGCCAAGCTGGCTCTTAACAGCAACGGAGAGGTACAGTTGTTCCTTTATGATGAAAAGGGTAAAAAACTTGCCCGATCTATAACCAAACATCCGGATATAGACACAAAAAACATAATCAAATTAGCGGCTATACTCACCCGGGAAGCGGACGATAAAAGAATATGGAATTCAAATATTGAAAATATAAATACGGATATAAATATAACCGACCATGACATAAACGAATTTGCCGGCAGGCAAAAAAACTACGCCGTTATGAAAAACAGAATGAATATATGCAATATGTATGCTGTTGTTTCAAAAAGGATAACAGATGAAGGCTGGAAGGTAGGGTATATGGAAAGATACGATCCGCACAGCAAAGATGATAGCGGCTGGTTTTTTGCGGCAGGCAGTGAAGATGACGAATATCTTTCATCCCCTGAAAACCTGACGCTGGTTATGGTAGGGGTAGTATGGCAGAAACTTGACAAAGACATTTTTAAATATATAGATATGCCGGCGGGAACAAAGCTGATAAGAATATCACCGGATGAATTTGAAAAAGATAAAAACGATAAAGAAATTTATATGGTAAAAAGGGAAGAATAACATCTAAATTTGCATTTATAAGTATATATATTCGGTATGCTTTAACCTGCCGGTGATTACTCGCCTTTTATACTTGTTCTCCTGTACAGGTGCTCCGGCAGACTGAAATATTCGGCCATAACGACAGACATAAGAGAAATTTTGTCCGACTGTGAGTTTTATCGATGTTTCAATATATTTATCGGCAGGCATAAAACACTGTTTTTGTGTATTTTGAATATAATACGGCAATTTTACATCGTTTTTTGTGGTATGATACAAACTTTACTTTTTTGCTTTTACTCCTGTTAACAAACCGCTTATACTGTGTTATACTGATAACAAAATATTAAAAAAGGAGAAAGAAAAATGGTTCGTTTTGAATGCGATTACAGCGAAGGCGCCCTGCCGCAGATTTTGGACCTGATGGTCAAAACAAATATGGAGCAGACACCTGGGTACGGCGAAGATGTTTTCTGCGAAAAAGCCCGTGAGCTTATCCGCCGGGAATGTCAGGCCCCGGATGCAGATGTTTATTTTGTAGTGGGCGGAACCCAGGCAAACAAAGTTGTCATACAGTCTTACCTGAAATCTTATCAGGGTGTGCTGTCTGCTGTTTCAGGTCATATAAATGTGCATGAAACCGGCACAATAGAAGCCGGCGGACACAAGGTACTGCCTTTGCCCAGCACCGACGGAAAAATCACACCGCGGCAGGTAAAAAAAGCGGTGGAAGACCACGGCGGCGACCACCACTGCGTACAGCCGGCAATGGTATACATATCCAACCCCACCGAATTCGGCACAATGTATACCAAAAGCGAACTGGAAGAGCTGAGAAAGGTATGCGACCAGCTGGGTATGCCGCTGTTTTTGGACGGTGCCCGTATGGGTTACGGCCTGGCCAGCCCCGGCAATGACCTGACACTGGCCGACTATGCCCGTCTGTGCGATGTGTTCTACATCGGCGCAACCAAGGCCGGTGCACTGTTTGGAGAAGCTATTGTTATATGCAACGAAAGCATGAAAAAGGATTTCAAATACAACATCAAGCAGAACGGCGCCCTGCTGGCCAAAGGCAGGCTGCTGGGACTGCAGTTCCTGGGACTTTTCGGAAACGACAAACCTTTTTACAGCGCATGTCAGAATGCAGTTGACCTGGCAATAAGACTGAAAGATGCCATGTCAGACCTGGGCATAAAATTTATGTACGACTCCCCCACAAACCAGCAGTTCCCCATAATGCCCAACAATGTACTGCGGCAGCTGGAGGACAAATACAGCTGGAATGTGCAGGAAAAAATCGACCGGGACAACACCTGTGTAAGATTTTGCACCAGCTGGGCCACAAGGGAAGAAGATGTAAACAATCTTATTGCCGACCTGAAAAAAATCTACAACAGCTGACAATCTGATAAAATGAAAAAGCCGCCGTATGGCGGCTTTTTCTTATATAAAACTAATTAAAAGTATTGGGGGCACTTTTTATCAGTTTTTCACAGACAGAGCCCGGTGTTTATCCCATACAGGGTAAACAAAAAGGCGCCTTGGCGCCTTTAATCAAATTTTCCGCACAGGCGGGTAAAATTCAATAGT
>CASFSP010000052.1 GCA_949297385.1 uncultured Oscillospiraceae bacterium | reverse complement strand
TTTACTGTAATTATTTATTTTCGGGCTGTCTATCTGCAAAAAATTCAGCCCGGTAGAGATTTTCTTTATCAAATATCGCTTTCTGCTATGCGTTTTCAGCTGCTTTTTCAAATTCCCGCAGTATTTCAGACACGGATTTGTCGCTGAAATCCTTTATACAGTGTCGGCCATAGCAAATTACATTATGTTCATCAAACTCGCGTAATTCAACCATAATGTCAGCCGGTATTTCAATATCTTTTTTAAGCATATAGCTTTCGTTATCCACAGGGTCAAGGTATTTACCTATCTTAAAAAAATAATCAGCAGAATAAATCATATTTTCACCCCTTTATAATATCTATGACGCTTTTAATTAAAGTGCTTTCATTACCACCGTAATACCCGCTTATAGCTTCGGCGATAAACTCACTTGCGTTTCTAAATCCATAATAGCTAAATCCGGCCTCTTTTGCTTTTAAGCATCGCGATAAATAATCTTCGTATGTTTCGCCCTCTCGTATCGCATTTGCCCATATTTCATTGCCATACAATTCATGGTATGCCTTTTTGTAAATAATCTCAATATTGTTATATTTCCTAATATCTTTTTTTACAATGGCCCCAACGGCGTGTCCAAACTCATGGTTAATAGCGTGCACTGCATCACCACTCGTCCAAAAGCCCAAAGTATAATTTTCCTGTGCGTTCGTAAACATATTTTTAAGCGCATTTTTTGCTTTCACATTTTTAAAACACGCCCATTTAAGACTTGGAACATAACAGGCAACTGCATCTAATCTTTTGGGATATATTTTCACCTCATCAAGCACACCCAGCGCGTGCAAATCTCCATAATCGCGGTAAAAGTTTGTAAGCGATTTGTTAACTTCGTTTGCTACTGAAATATCAAATTTACTATAATCAGCTGTAATTCCCAACTGCTTGGCAAAATGTTCCGCCTCAGCTATGTCCACCGCTTCTTTATATGTAAATTTTTGCAAACCATTGTTAATTTTATTATACTCTTCGGGGGCAATTTGTAAATATTTCTTTTTGAAATCCTCAAAACTGTCCGATTTATCCAGCCCGAAAAACTCCGCGTTGCGCTGCAACCTTTCAAGCTCTTTTTCGTCCAGCGTCCAGGAGGCGACCTCGGCCAAAGCGCAGCGGCAGTTTACCACCTCGGCCGCCCTGCCGTCCGGGTCGCCCGGGTACATAAGGCCGTTGGAAAAAGGCTCGTCCAGGTCCTTTATTTCGCCGTCAACCTGCGCATGGCTTTTGCGGGTGTCGCCGTCCAGTGTGGCAAGCCACTGTTTTTTTGTATCGCAGCCCAGCTCTTTACTTTTTCGCGCTGCATCCATTGCCGCGGTGTTCTGTATTCTGTTGCCCTCGGTGCGGCTTATTCTTATGGCATTGTTATAACCGGCGCGGGAAGAATTGGCAATGTTGCGGGCTATTTCGCCGTAACTCATACCACCGGCAAGCCCGCGGCTTATCTGCTGGGAAATAGTCTTTTTCAGGCTTTTTATATCTTCACCCAGGCGTGTGTACAGGCCTTTGCTTATTTTGCTGTCCAGCTGCACGGCCTGGACGACCCGCTGCTGGTCAATGGGCATTATCAGCGGTATACCTTGCTTGTTCAGGCTGTAAAGTACTGATATAAAGCCGTCCTTGTAGCACTCATTCAGATAATCAGCCACGCTGTCAAACTCTTTGGCGTTCAGCTGGTCCAGTATACCGCTTATCTGTGCCTGCAAGGCCTTTTGATATTCCTTTTGGTACACCACATACTGCCGGTCGCTGTCAGCCCTGGACATAAGCCCGGCCAGCTGGTCGTTTATATCTTTCAAGGCCTGTTCATAGGCTTTTTTTAACTGCTCAATAACGGACTTTTCACTGTCAATAGTGGCCTGTAATATCTCTTTGTCATGCTTTTTAATTGTAATCACTCCAATTCAATACCCAGGTCAAAAATCCGTTTACTTTGTGTATACAGCGGTTGATAATTTTCAACACTGATTTTCTTAATCTGTTCATTACTCTGTCACCGCCTCGTCAAGCCTGTTCTGCGCTCCGTCAAGGCTGTTTTCAGCCGCTTTTCTGATAAGGTCCTGCACACTGTCATAGTCATAGTCCATAGCCTCGCAAATGGCCTTTAAGGCCTGTTCGTCACCAACCTGGGCCGCTATATTCAGTATGGTGTTGATTTCCACCAGCCTGGTGTCCGCCTTTGTCTTTTCGATTTGCGCGTTTTCGCTTTCGTTCAGCATGATGTTACGCTTAAAATCAAAATAAACATCGGTGTACTTGTAATCGGTCTTATTGGCGGCGTTTATCTCGGCCAGCACTATTTCGATAATAGGTTTTAAAAACTTTTTCAGCCTCAATTCCATTTTGTTTGCCTTTAAATCCAGCAGAGAATAAGCGGCCTTGATAGCGATGTTTGTTGTGGCGCTGGTATCTTTCAGCCCGTATGTATTAAGGCCCATACCAAAACGATAAATATTCTTCTCGTCCTCGTCGGCCTTTACCTTGCGCGCCTCATACGGAATATCAACCGTCTGTATAGATACGCCGCCGTCGCTGTCTGTGCCTATGATTTTCTTTGTCTTTAAATTCTGCTGCAATTCGTCCAGGCTGTCACCCTGGAAACCGGACACCACATACAGCGGAGTGTCAAAGTCGGTCAGATTGTTAGACAAGCCACATTCCATAAGGTCGTAGTCGTCTATCAGTTTTTTTATGGGTTTGAGCCCGGAAATTTGCTTGTTGTTATTATCCAGGCGAAAAAAGGGAATAAAGCCAAAGCCCTGGCCGTACTTTT
>CASFSP010000051.1 GCA_949297385.1 uncultured Oscillospiraceae bacterium | reverse complement strand
TGTTTTTCGCAGTAGGGGATGATAAACTTCACATTGCCCGAGCCCTCTTCGCCGCGCTCGAATATCAGGTATACCGTGCCCTCGATTTCCTCTTTCTTTTCCAGCAGCACCTTCGCGGCACCCAGCAGCATGGCCGTGTGGGCGTCGTGGCCGCAGGCGTGCATCACGCCCTCGTTTTCCGACCACACCCGCCTGGTGCAGTTCAGGTTTTCTTTTTCTGTCACCGGCAGTGCGTCGCAGTCGGCGCGCAGCATCACACTGCGGCCGTTGTCCGCCGCGCCGCGGATTGTGGCCAGCACGCCGCCGTCGGGTATCTCCACATTTTCAATGCCCATTTTGTCCAGCTCGGCCATTATATATTTTACCGTTTCATATTCCTGTCCGGACAGCTCCGGGTGGCGGTGCAGATGATTTCTGGCATCCACCGTGTACTGCTCATACTTTTTGGCCAGCTCAAAGTTTGTCATGTCTGTTCTCCTTTCTTTGTAAAAAAATATTTTATATCAGGCGATAAAACAATCACCTTTCGTCCTTGTACACCTTGCCGCCCTTCATCACCAGCGCCACATTGTCCGGGTCGCACAGTATTTCCAGGTCCTGCACCGGGTTGCCCTTTACAAACAGCAGGTCGGCAAAGGAGCCTTCCTCCAGCACGCCGATTTTGCCGTCGGGGTAGGGGTTCTGATAAGTGGTCAGCTTTGACAGTTCATAGGCATTGCCGGTGGCCATTTTCAGGCCGCGGTAGCTGCCGAAATATTTTTTGAAGTTGCGCAGGTCGGCCAGCTGTCTGTCTTTCGGCTCGTCCTGTACATACTCTTCACGGAACTGGTCGGTGCCGAACACCACATTCAGATCATATTTGTTTATCAGTTCCACCTGGTTCAGCAGGCCGTTTTTCATTACCTCTATGGACGGCTTGTACTTTTTCACCGGTGGACCCAGCAGGGTGGGCATCGGCCGGGAGCGCTGTACTTTCTGTCCGCCGTTGCCGCCGAACTGCGGACACATGCATATCCAGGCGCCCTTGTCCTGTATTCTTTTTGCGTTGCCCTCGTCCATCAGTGTGGCGTGCTCATAGCTCATAACCCCGGCATCCAGCGCGCGGTTTATGGACCGGGGGATATACAGGTGAGCCATTACATAGGTGCCGTAATCGGAGGCGGCCTCCACCGCGGCTTTCAGCTCGTCCAGGGTAAACTGCACTGTGGAAAGGGGGTCAAAGAAAGAGCCCATGCCGCCGCCGGCCATCACCTTTATCTGGCTGGCGCCCAAAAACAACTGCTGGCGCACCTTTTTCAGCATTTCGTCCCTGCCGTCTGCTGTTACAAACATACCGCTTTTGTTTGTCAGATTTGTGTCGCCGTGCTCCGGGTCAAAATCAGAATAATAAGCGTTGGCCCCATGTCCCGATGTCTGTATTATGGCACCGTTGGACGGGAAGATACGCGGGCCGTCCAGCATACCGTTGTCAATGCAGTTTTTCAGGCCCACAGTCACACCGCCGGCATCGCGGGCGCTTGTGATGCCGCGGCGCAGCATCTCCGACGCATACCTGGCGCTGCGCAGCACAAATTCGTCATAGCGGTAGGTGGCGCACACCGCCACCGGCGCGGTAAACGAAAAATGTATATGGCTGTCCACCAGGCCGGGGATAACGGTGTAGCCGTCCGCATCATAAATTTTGTCAAAATTTTCCTCGCAGATGTCGCCGGAAAAAATTTCCCGTACCTTTCCGTCCTTTATGACAATATTGGAACACATCTTCAGGTTTTCATTTTTTCCGTCAAACACATTGGCGTTTTTAATAAGAATATTCATAAAATCTTTCCTCCTGTGAGGGCTGTGTATCGTTGCAATTATAATAACCCAAAAGACGGCTTTTGTTAAGAGGCAAAACAGGGTAGTTTGCCTTGGGAAATATAAAGGTAATATCAGGAAATGGCGGCGGCAAAACTGTATCACATGGGGAAATAACAATAGAATTTCAGGAAATTTAAAAAAAATTTTGGCCGTTATAAAATAAAGTTGACAACAGGCTGTGTATCGTCGTTTTACAGCCGCGGCGTCACAGGGACGCCGCTTGCATTCAATTTGGGAGGACTATTCATGAAAGAGAAAAAGAAATTCAAGATGCCCCATCTCATGGCGATGATAGTGGGGCTGATACTGATTATGTCACTGCTGACATACATTGTCCCGGCCGGTCAGTTTGCCGCAGACCCGGTGACCGGAAAGATCGACGGCAACGCCTTCAGCTTTCTGGGTTATCAGACACCGGTAAATCCATGGCAGGCTTTGCTGTACATAGCCCAGGGCATTGCCAACTCCGGCTCGATAATCGCCACATTGCTGGCCACCGGCGGTCTCACCGGTATAATACTGGCCACAAAGAGGATGGACAATGTAATCGACTGGGCGATATACAGGCTGTCCGGCAAAGGCATTGATGTGCTGGTACCGCTTCTGACGCTGGTTTTCTGTGTGTACGGCACATTCTCCGGCGGTGACTGGTGCGTTGCAATGGTGCCGATAGGCTGTATGATCGCCAAAAAACTGAACTGTGACCCGATGCTGGGCGGCGCATTTGTGCTGATCGGCTGTATGGTGGGCGGCATATTCTCACCCACAGCCCCGATGCTGGTCCAGCTGACCATGGATGTGCCGGTGTATTCAGGCTTTGCCATGAGAATGCTTCTGGACATACCTGTTTACGCCATGACCATGTTCTGGATGTGGCGCTATGCCAAAAAAGTGGCCAAAGACCCCACAAAATCCGCCATGGGCAACACCGACTGGATGAACACCGATTATTCCGGCGTGGGCGTAAAGGAAGTAAGCCTGGACAAACGCGATGTGATATGTACCGCTTTGTATTTTGCACAGCCGGTTACCAGCGTTATCTGCACCACAATGCTGGGCTATTCTGTGGAGGTTATCCCGGCGCTGTGTATCATATACGGTTTCCTCATCGGCGTGGTGCACGGTTACAAGCTGGATGACACCTGCAACAAGTTTGCCAACGGTGTGGCCGGTATGGCCTTTGTAGGCTTTATCATCGGCTGTGCCAACTGTATGTCCCTTGTTATGACCAACGGCAACATTATACATACGATAGTTTACTTCGCCTGCCTGCCGCTGAGAAATGTGGGCGCCGGCTTTGCCGCCGTGGGCATAGCGATAATCATCACCCTTATCAACATTATTATCCCCTCCGCCAGCGCAAAAATTGCGATACTGTGCCCGATTATTTCACCTATGTGCGACGCGCTGAGCATTCACCGTCAGATAGGCGTTACCGCCTTCAAAGTGGGCGACGCAGTTACAAACATGATTTCCCCCACGCTGGGTATGCTGGTGGGCGGCCTGGAAGTGGCCGGAGTGCCCTATGACAAATGGCTGAAATGGATAATGCCCTTTATACTCATCGTGCTGGCCTACGGTTATGTGGCGCTGTATGTACTGGGCGCAGTGGGCTGGACAGGTCTTTGATAACAAGGAGGCAGAAATATGACAAATTTTGAAACCGCAAAAAAATACCGGGACTATATGGTGTATGTGCGCAGATATATGCACGAAAACCCGGAACCGTCCGGACAGGAATATGAAACGGTAAAATTTATAATGTCCGAGCTGGACAAAATGGGCATAAAGTACACCGAGGTGGAAAACGGCGGCGTACTGGCCGAAATAGAGGGCAAAAAGCCGGGCAAAACCGTGCTGCTGCGCGCAGACTGTGACGCGCTGCCGGTGCTGGAAAAAGAGAACCTGAACTGCACCAGAGCCGTGTGGTCCAAAATAGAAGGTCTGATGCACGCCTGCGGTCACGACGCCCACACCGCCTGCCTGCTGGGCGCGGCCAAAATCCTGCTGGAAAAACAGGAGGAAATAGAAGGCAAGGTCATCCTCTGTTTTGAAAGAGGGGAGGAGATGGCCGGCAGTGTAAAATACATCTTTGCCTATATGGAAAAAAACAACATCCATGTGGACTCCTGCTTCGGCATGCACACCAACCTGCCGCTGGAAACAGGAAAAGTGGCGGTCAACGACACCAACGCACTGGCCGGTGCCTTCGGTTTTGACATAACAATAGAAGGGCAGGGGGGACACGGCAGCCGCCCCGACCAGGCAGAAAACCCGATAAACTGTTTTCTGGCCATCGCCAACCGACTGGAAGCGCTGCGCCTGGAAAAAATCAGCCCCTTTATGCCGGCCACCTATTCCATAGGCAAGCTGTCCAGCGGCACCCAGGGAAATATAATTCCCCAGACGCTGAACTTTGCCGGCACAATGAGATATTATGACGACGAGGCAGTGGACATCTTCCGCCGCGAATTCCGCCGGCTGGTGGAAAAGACCTGCGAGGCCTACCACTGCAAACCCACCTTCAACAACTTTGCCGCACCGGGCTTTGCCACCGTAAACGATGTGGAATGTTCCGTGTTTGCCCGCGGGGCCTTTGCGGCCGAGCTGGGAGCAGAAAATATCTGCCAGATAGAGCCGCAGATGGGTTCGGAATCTTACTCTCAGTATCTGAAACAGTGGCCAGGCTGCTTTGCCTTCCTGGGCGTGCACAACCCGGCCAAAGGCACCGGCGCGGCCAACCACAACGAACGGTTTGATGTGGACGAGGACGCTTTGCCTGTGGGAGCCGCCTGCTATGCAACCTATGCGCTGGAATTTTTAAAAACTGATTTTGTCACCACACACAATCCCAAATACAAATACAGCGAGTGTTTGAAAATGCTGGGCAAAGAGGATGATTTGAAATTACTGTATTAAGCCATGATTACTGGCATTCTCCGCAAAAGGCGGGGCCGCAAGGCTCCGCTTTTTTGCGCCGCCGCGCAGATTCCTACATGGCAGCTGTCCGGGAATCCGGCTGTGTATTATATAATAATGTATATTAAACAGGCTTAACGGCTAAATCCGCGCGAAAGGGAAAATCAGGTAAAGTTAAAAGATGCACCGTATATACGGCCCCGCTGTAATATACCGCCAGGCAGCGCCGGGGCTGTTTTGCGTATATAGTTCAGCCGTCCTTGTAAAAACAAAAACAGCCTGTGTGCCAAAGCACAGGCTGTTCGCTGATTTAAAATTCCCCGGCATGTGCGGCATTTCTGCCGCATTTTGTTCAAAAACCGGACAATTAAATTTTCCCAAAATTATTCCTTCATCAGGCCGGCGCCGGCATTCCAGGCTTTGCCGATTTTTTCGCCGGTGGCATAGTAACCGTTCTGCATCTGGTCAAAGGAGAAGGCGCCCAGCTTGCCGGCGTCGATTTTGCCCTTTTCGTCCAGCACCTTTTCGTCTGCGATGACATTTATAATCCTGCCCAAAACCCTCAGGCCGTAGGGTTCGTCCTCAAATTTCACAACCTCACATTCCAGTGTCAGCGGATATTCGGTCACTATCGGTGCGTCCACGCGCCGGCTTTTTACTGCGTGCAGACCACTGCGCCGGAATTTGTCCGCCATTTTGTTTGCGCTGGCAATGCCCAAAAAATCCGACCGGGCCAGCGTGTCCGCACCAGGCACAGACAGGGTAAAAGCACCGCGTTTTTTCAGATTGGCCACAGTCTTGTGGTCCTCCTCCAAATTCAGCGCCACCATATCGGGAGCACATATACCGCCCCAGGCCATCATCATCACATCAACGCTGTCGTCCTCGTTGTAGGTGCCTATCATATATGTGGGCATCGGAAACAGGTAGGGTTTTACTCCAAAATCTTTTGTCATAATTATATCTCCCTTCACAGCCATAAAATTTGACTTCACCGGCTGTTGATACTATAATTATATCAATTACAGTATGTAAAACAAGTACGCACATTAAAGTGTGATACTTACATTGACTTTATATACTTACTTTCAGGAGAGTGTAAAATGAGCAAAGAATGTTGTATAAAAGACGCCAGTCTGAAAGAAACCGGGTTCAGCTATACAATGTCGCTGATACAGGGCAAATACAAAATGTTCATTCTGTATGCGCTGATGGAATACAAGGTGGTCCGCTTTAACGAGCTGAAAAAATATATCGGCTCCATCTCTTACAAAACCCTCAGCCGGACGCTGAAAGAGCTGGAGGCCGACGGCCTGGTGCACAGGCAGGAATATCCCCAGATACCGCCCAAGGTGGAATACAGCCTGACCGACAGGGGAAAATCGCTGATGCCCATTCTGGACAGTATGTGCGAATGGGGCGACAACAACCGAATACGGCCCTAAAGCCAAAATATTAAAAATCGGGCAGTGCCGCCTTATTAAATATTATAAAATTTCTAAAATATTTTCTATATAATTTACAGCTAACAATCCTCATTATTATATGTTATAATCTAATTTGGCAATAAACTATTTTATTTGGGCCATGTGATTTTAATGAACAGTGTTTTGCTTACTGTATCAGATAATTATTTTCTCCTCTTTACCGGATTTTGGACTTTGCTGAACATTCGGATAGTAATCTTTCTTGTAATAATCATATATTTAAAAATCAAAAAGTAATCTATGAAATCTCCGCAGTGAAATAAGCCAATGTTGAGATAAATGAGAAGTTTTGGCTTGATAAAATCTATTTTTAAATAACAAAAAGGCAGGCATATTTTGTGCCTGCCGCATTTTTTATGTAAAAATCCGTTTTTACTTTTCGCTTTTTCGCCTTTATATAACAGTAAACCGCGCTGAAAACATCGGCACAAAACAAAAACTGCAAAACTATGTTTGCCGCCGCCGTCCGATCACTCAGTCGCCCCTCTTTTCGGCAGGACAGCAGTCCTCGCACCCCGTAGGCCGACCCGGCCAGCAACAGCCGGTAATCAAATATCAGCAGAAAGGGCAGCAGGGGGATAATCATGATAAACAGCCCCGCCGCCACCAAAAATACCAGCCGGAAAAAGGGAATACAGCATACTTTTATCATCATACACCAGAAAAAGTATCTGTCTGCCGTAAAAGCCCAGCCCCGGCAGGAAAAGGGCGTATACCCCCACCCGGGAAAAGCGCCCGTATATATATTTTCGCCCCGGCCGCCGGCAGATTTACCTGCCCGGAAAAATACCGGCCCAAAAGCCGTTATGGCGCGGCAATTATCATAATCATCGGCAATTTTTTCATATTTTCACCTCTTTATTTTCTGTGCGTTCCCGATGTTTGGCAAAATACGGCACTGCACGGCTTTTCAGTCTTTTTGCAGGTACCCGGCTACGGTTATGCACCGGCCGGCAAAGGCTATGACAACGGCAATCAGCTCGCTGTCATAAACAGAATAAAACGCCGTTGAACCAACCATTATCCCAATGCCGAGCAGCATATTTTTTATCCGTTTCATATTTTCACCCCAAAGATTTTCATTTTCCGATATTTTATTTTGATTATTTACAAAATAATTCACAACTCAAGGCAATTGACACCATTGCGTGAGCCGCTGATGCAAAAGCCGGGCCATTTCCGCATTATAGAATAAAAAATCTAT
>CASFSP010000050.1 GCA_949297385.1 uncultured Oscillospiraceae bacterium | reverse complement strand
GGCAAAAAAATAGTTTACAAGGCGCCTAAATAATATAAAAAGCCCGACGGTAAATCCGTCGGGCTTTAAGTTTTTACAGTCCGGGCAGCTGCCGGCAATCACAAAGCTGTATAAACAAGTCGCTGTATTTGTTCAGGAGAAAATCTGTCTTGCTGCTTTCCAGAATTTGACTGTTGATATTGTCTATGGGCAGGGAAATGGTATATTTTACACCCTGGCCAAATTTAGAGGTAAGCAGTATGTTGCCGCCTGCCTGCTCAAAAGCTGATTTTGCTATAAACAACCCCATTCCAAGGGACGGGTCGCTTTCGCCGTCATTATAAGGGTCTTTGGAAAAATATGGCCGGAAAACAAATGGCAGATAGTCGTCTTTTATTCCTTTGCTGTTATCAGCATAGGTCAGCACAGCCATGTTGTCCTTTTTGGCCAGTGTCACTTTTATATACACATCTTCGTCATTTTTATAGTTTATACTGTTAGATATAAGGTTTAAAAAAGCGCAGCAAATCATCTGATAATTAGCATGTATATACAGATTTTTTTCTGCGGTGTATTCTATGTTGATATTTCTCACTACCATTTTTACAGATTCGCACAGTTCACTGATCAGTTCTGAAAAATCACAGGTTTCCTTTCTGGGGACGGCTCCGGAAAAAATGTTGGAAGCCATGGAAATGTTGCTGACACTGCGTAGCAGCTTATAGGACTGGCTGTATATTGACTGTAAATTTGCCACTGCTTTGTTGGTGTCTGCTTTGTTTATGTTGTCTGATATGACCGGTAAAAGGGCGAATATGCCGGAAATAGGTTCTCTCAGCTGATATTGCAAGTTTCTTTGAGCATTTGCTGCCCCATGGTTTCTGTTTTCTGCCACAATGCAGTTTATACCTTCATCGCCACGGAAAAAAACCAGGCTTACAGGGCAGGCACCGGAAAGGTCCGCGTTCAGCCGTACAGGCTGGCTGAAATCAACAGATGAACAGCCGGTCAGCAAATCTTTGAAAAAGCCTCGACGCAGCAGCCCCGGATACTTTTCCTGTATTGCGGGATGGCGGTATATGATATTAAAATTTTCGTCCAAAGTCAAATGCGTTAGCTCATTATCCATGTTTTCCTCCCGAATAATCATACAAAATTCGACAAGCATATAATATATACAGTCTACAATATTTCGCTGTCAAAGTAAAGAATATTATGTTTACTTTACAAGTAAATATGTAAAAAGCACCAACAATTTGACCTTTTATTCTACTTTACTATAAAGTTAAATTGTGATATTATAAATTTGAAAAGTTGGCAATAATTCTGACAAAAGGTTATTGACAAAATATGTTTTTTACTTTATTATATAGACAGAAAGTTAATTTTTTAACAAAGTATCAACCCTTAATTTTTAAGGTGTAAATAAATTGGAGGTAGACTATTATGGCAATAAAAATCGGTATAAACGGTTTTGGACGCATAGGTCGTTTGGTTTTCAGGGCTGCGGTAGCAAACCCGGATGTTTATGAGATCGTGGGTGTAAATGACCCGTTTATCTCTCCTGATTATGCGGCTTATATGGTAAAATACGACACTATACACGGCAGGTTTGGCGGCGAAGTATCTTCCAAAGAAGGCAAACTGGTTGTAAATGGCAAAGAAGTGGCGTTTTTTGCATTCAAAAACCCGGAGGAAATTCCGTGGGCTTCCGTAGGCGCTGATTACATTGTTGAATCAACAGGTGTTTTCACCACCACCGAAAAAGCCAGCGCTCATATTAAAGCCGGTGCTAAAAAAGTTGTTATTTCTGCGCCTGCAAAAGATAAAGAAACTCCCACATTTGTGGTCGGTGTAAACGAAGATAAATATACATCTGATATGATTGTTGTTTCCAACGCTTCTTGTACTACCAACTGTCTTGCTCCTTTGGCAAAAGTGGTAAATGACGAGTTCGGCATTGTAGAAGGTCTTATGACAACAGTTCATGCCACAACAGCAACACAGAAAACAGTTGACGGCCCCTCTGCAAAAGACTGGCGCGGCGGACGCGCAGCAGCGGGAAATATTATTCCTTCCTCCACCGGTGCTGCAAAAGCCTGTGCATTGGTTATTCCGGAACTGAAAGGAAAACTGACAGGCATGTCTTTCCGTGTTCCTACACTGGATGTTTCTGTTGTTGACCTTACAGTAAGACTGGCAAAACCCACCACATACGATGAAATCTGTGCGGCTATGAAAAAAGCCAGCGAAGGCAGCATGAAAGGTGTATTGGCCTACTGCGATGAAGATGTTGTGTCTTCTGACTTTTACGGCGAAACAAACACTTGTGTATTTGATGCCAAAGCCGGTATCATGCTGAACGAGCAGTTTGTAAAACTGGTTGCCTGGTATGATAATGAGATGGGTTATTCCTGCAAGGTATTGGATCTCATCAAACATATGGCTGAAGTAGACGGCTGATTTTGCAAAATATAAAAGCACGCGGTATATACCGCGTGCTTTTTTTATCTGTTTGTGATAGAATTAAGCTGACAATATCAATAACGGAGTACAAAAATGAAAGTTGTTTTAAGCAGTATAAACAGCAAATATATACATTCATCCCTGGCTGTGTGGTACCTTTACGCGGCGGCAAAGCAGGCCGGAATGGGACGGGATGTATTTGTTTCAGAAACCACAATAAACAATACAACAGAGGATATAGTGGCCGATATAGCCTCTTACAGCCCCGATGTGGTCGGCTTTTCCACATATATATGGAACATAGAGCAGGTGCATAAGGCGGCATATACGCTGAAGCAGATATTCCCAAATGTAAAGATATTCCTGGGCGGCCCGGAAGCCGGCTTTGATGCTGACAGACTGCTTGAAAAGGACTATGTGGACTTTATCATAAAAGGTGAAGGGGAAGGACCTTTTGTGCGGCTTATGGAAAACGGTTTTGCCGATACGGACAAAAAAGTGATACAGGGCTATTGCCATGAATATGTCAATCCATATACTCCGGAGTACCTCCAAAGGCTGAAAGGCCGTATATCATACCTGGAAACCAGCCGAGGCTGCCCCTTTAACTGCGGATTTTGCCTGTCCGGGCGTGATGAGAATGTGCGCTTTTTTGACATGGAAACCACAAAGAAAAATATACTTCTTTTGGCGTCCAGCGGCTCCAAAACGATAAAATTTGTGGACAGGACATTTAACTGCAACGACAAAAGAGCCAGAGAAATTCTGCGGTTCATAGCCCGGGAAAGGGAAAAAGGAAATATACCGGAGGATGTAACCTTTCATTGCGAGGTTGAATGCGACCTGTTTACAAAGGAAACACTGGACTTTTTGAAAACTCTTCCCAAAGGAATGGTGCAGTTTGAAGCCGGTCTGCAAAGCTTCAACATTCCTACATTGCAGGCTGTCAACCGCCGCACGGATATGAAAAGGCTGGTGGGCAACCTGAAAGAGATTGTCAGCGGTCATAATATACACCTTCATATAGACCTTATAGCCGGCCTGCCCTATGAAGATTTTGCCTGCTTCGGACAGAGTTTTGATCGGGCCTATGAGATAGGCGCCAATGTGATACAGTTGGGCTTTTTGAAACTGCTCAAAGGTTCTACCCTGGAAGCTGAAAAGGAAAAGTACGGCTATAAATATTGGGAATATGCCCCTTATCAGGTTATCAGCTGCGACAGTATAAGCTATGCTGACCTGCTGGAGCTGAAAAAGTGCGAAGATGCGGTGGAAAGACTGTACAACAGCGGAAAGTTCCCCAGCACACCGGACTTTATAATGAAAAAAACAGGCCTGAAGCCTTTTGAATTCTTTTATAAGTTCGGCAAATATGTGTTTGAACAAGGGATAAAAAGTCCATCGCTGGAAAATTATGCCGCCACACTGTTTGAATTTTTCTCCTATATCGGAAAAGAAGAGCTGAGGGATGTTATGGCTGTTGACCGAATAATAACAGACAACACCGGCAGGCTGTTTGCTTTCAGCCATATACCGGATGACAATTTCAAAAAGGTCAACGCAGCAATCAAAGCCGAAAAGGTAAAAATATTTGAAAACCAGCAAAAAAAAGCCGCCGGCGGCAAGATAGGCTTTGCAATACTGTATACCACAAACCAGGTTGTGGCGGCAGACTATACCGACCTGGATCCTGTCAGCGGTATATACAATTATAAATATATAGACTTTGCAAAGTTTTTACCAGAAAATGATTTATTAATTTAAGATGGTTCACAAATTTGTCACAATTTAGTAATAAAATCTTAAATTATTTAGCTTGCTTATATTTATTTAATAAAGCAGAAAAAATAACGCCATTTTGGCGGACAGAAGGGTGAACTTATGGCAACAGTTATAATGACCGATTCTACAAGTGATATAACAGCGGAACATATAAAAGAGCTGGGTGTTTATGTGCTTCCGGTAATTGTAAATTTTGGAGAAAAAAGTTACCGTGACACAGTGGATATCAACACAAGGCAGTTTTTTGATATGCTCAGGGAAAGCGATGTAAACCCAACCACCAGCCAGCCCACTCCACGGGATTTTTTGGCAGTGTTTGAACAGTTCCGGCAAAAAGGCGACGAGGTGGTATACATCGGTGTATCATCAGCGCTAAGCGGCACATTGCAGTCGGCCAGAATAGCTGCGGACATGAGCGGATATGACAAAATATACATTGTGGACTCATTGAGCGCCACATTGGGACTGGAAATTTTGGTGCGTTATGCCTGTAAGCTGAGAGACATGGGCAAAAACGGCGCTCAGGTGGCCCGGGCAGTGGAAGAAAAAGTGCCCAAAGGCAGGCTGATCGCCGTGGTGGACACATTGAAATACCTGGTGCGCGGCGGACGCATTTCCAAAGCTGCAGGTGTGATAGGCGGCGCCCTGGGCATAAAACCCCTGGTAAGTGTCGTGGACGGCAAGGTAGCCGGCATAGGTAAAGCCAGAGGACAGAAAAATGCCTTTGACAAGCTGTGCGAAATGTTGAAATCGGCAGATATTGACAAAGATATGCCTTGTATTGTTGCCAATGCCGATGATGTGGAAAATATGCGCGTTTTTGAAAAGT
Organism: uncultured Oscillospiraceae bacterium; assembly: GCA_949297385.1. Taxonomy (GTDB): domain Bacteria; phylum Bacillota; class Clostridia; order Oscillospirales; family Ruminococcaceae; genus RGIG3102. Next base: position 6,942 of record CASFSP010000050.1, on the reverse strand, counting down.
TTCTCAGAGAAAACGGCATAGATTTGCAGTGGACAAACAGTGAGGTAGGCAGTGTGGTGGGAACCCATGTGGGCCCCGGCTGTGTGGGTATAGCTTATTTTGAAAAGTAATAAAAACGGCGGAATAATTTCCGCCGTTTTTTATATGCTGTTATAAATTCTATGAGGCAATCACTGATGTTTTGCCCGGCGAGTTTCATTTTGTCCGCTGTAATAGAAAAATTGTTTCAGCGGAGTCTTTTTAAGCACGGCACAGCATACAACAGCAAGGGCCATGCCCACTGAAAACTGAGAGATATTGAAAGGCGCACCCAGGAAACCTGCAAAGAAGTTTCCTGCAAAAAAGCCGTCAACCAAAGCATAGCCCAGCACCATTTCGCTTCCGCCCAGCACCATGCCCATAATTTCAGTAGCTGAAACAATTCGGGCATTTTGCCGTTGCTTTTCGGCGGAAATCTGTATAAACCAGCCCATAATATAAGCCATAAGGAATTTAATCACCAAAGTCCGCGGCGCGTAAGCGGTATATCCACCCAGAACATCCGCCAGCCGGGACCCCAGTCCGGCCGCCAGGGCGCCTTTGTTTTTTCCCAGCAGCATAACCGAAAGAAATATCATCGTATCCCCCAGGTGAACATATCCCTGGGTAAAAGGGCTGGGCAGGCGTATTGACATTGTGGTTATCAGCACCAGGCTGAGCATAAGGGCTGTCAGGACCATCTGCTCGGTAGTTTGTTGTTTTTTCATATAACATTCTCCCAACTGTATTTTTATAAATATCATACATTATAAATATTAAGATACTTATATTGAGAGAAAAGTTTATTTGTTAAGTTTCTGTTAATATAAAATCCCCCGGCTGTCCGGGGGATTATTTTTATTAACAATTAAAGCAGGCAAACTGTATCAGACTTTTGCCGGTCATTTCAGAGGGCTGTTTTACATCCATAATTTTCAGCATTGTGGGGGCTATATCTGCCAGAATTCCGCCCGAACGCAGGGAGCATGGGTAGTTTACTATGCAGAACGGAACGGGATTGGTAGTATGTGCGGTAAAAGCGCTGCCGTCGTCGGCAATCATCCTGTCGGCGTTGCCGTGGTCAGCGGTTATAATAAGCACGCCGTTTTCCTGTATTATCTTGTCATACAGCCTTCCCACACAGTCATCAACTGTTTCCACTGCTTTTACTGCTGCGTCAAAAACACCGGTGTGACCCACCATGTCGCAGTTGGCGTAGTTGAGGATAATTACATCGTATTTTCCGCTGTCAATTCGTTTCAGCAGTTCATCTGTCACCTGTACGGCGCTCATCTGTGGCCGCAGGTCATAGGTGCTGACTTTGGGCGAGGGGATAAGCACCCTGTCTTCATATTCATAGGCTGCTTCCACACCGCCGTTGAAGAAAAATGTCACATGGGCATATTTTTCCGTTTCCGCAATCCTCAACTGGCTGAATTCTTTTTCGGCTATATATTCGCCAAAGGTGTTTGCCAGGCTTTGAGGCTTAAACGCAACCTGCACATTGGGCATAGATGCGTCATACTGGGTAAAGCATACGTAATCCAGCCCGGACAGCTCTTTTTTTCTTACAAAACCGTCAAACTTGCCGTCCACAAGGCTTCTGGTAATCTGCCTTGCACGATCGGGGCGGAAGTTGAAAAATATAACACTGTCGCCGTCGTCGATCATACCGTCTTTGTCGGTTATAAACGGGGGAATAAACTCATCGGTGATGCCTTGGCTGTAAAAATCCTTTATCTTTGACACCGGATCTGCGGCAATATCGGCCTTTCCCAGCACCATAGCATCATAGGCCTTTTCTATTCTGTCCCAGCGGTTGTCCCTGTCCATGGCATAATATCTGCCGCTGACAGTGGCCAGTTTACCTACGCCGGCCTTTTCCATGTGGCCTAAAAGCCGGCTGATATACTCAGCGCCGGAAGTGGGGCTGACATCACGCCCGTCCATAAACGCATGGACATATACATTTTGTACTTTTAACTGTGCGCACATATCGATAAGTGCAAAGCAATGTTCAATATGGCTGTGTACTCCACCGTCGGACATAAGACCCATTATGTGCACCGCTTTACCGCTTTCTGACGCATGGATAATTGCTTGTTTTAAAGCCTGATTTTCAAAAAAATCGCCGTCCTGTATGGATTTGGTTATCCTGGTCAGCTCCTGGTACACAATTCTGCCGGCACCGATGTTGGTATGGCCCACTTCACTGTTGCCCATCTGGCCTTCCGGCAGACCCACATCCATGCCGCTGGCGCCCAGGGTAGTGGTGGGATATTCCCGGAATATCCTGTCCAGGTTGGGTGTTTTTGCCGCTTTTATGGCGTTGCCTTTTTCCCGGTCGGAAAAAGCGAAACCGTCCAGTATACATAAAACCAAAGGTCTTTTCATAATTTACCTCACTGCGCGCTTGCTACTATTTTTTCAAAATCTTCGGCTTTCAAAGATGCGCCGCCGATAAGTCCGCCGTCAATATCTTCCATGGACAGCAGCTGTTTGGCGTTTTCTGCATTCATTGATCCGCCGTACTGTATTGTCAGACTTTCGGCTGTCCGCCGGCCGAATATTTCTGAAATCAGTTGTCGGATGTATGCACAGACCTCCTGTGCCTGCCGTGCAGTGGCTGTTTTGCCGGTACCTATGGCCCACACAGGCTCGTACGCGATTATACATCCGGCCATCTGCCGTTGTGTAAAACCTTTTACGGCACCCTGAACCTGCTGTCTTATAACATCTTTTGTGATGCCGCTTTCTCTCTGTTGCAGGTTTTCACCCACACATATTATGGGACAGATACCGTTTTCCAGGCAGGCGGCGGCGCGTTTGTTGACACTTTCGTCGCTTTCGCCGAAATACTGCCTTCTTTCACTGTGACCTATGACAGAATAGCTGACCCCGTAATATTTCAGCATATCAGCGCTGATTTCACCGGTGAAAGCTCCGCTTTTTTCCCAGTGACAGTTCTGGGCACCTATGGATATTTTACTGCCGGCGGTTTCCTTTGCTGCAACGGGTATATTTATTGAAGGAACGCACAAAACCACATCAACTTTTTCCGGCACAGGAATATTTCTCATCTGTTCCAGTACCATCCGGGTTTCCCGGGCGTTTTTGTTCATTTTCCAGTTGCCTGCTATTACAACTCTTCTTTTTTCTTTGTTCATGTCTGCTCCTTGTGGTTGTAAAAACAAAGCGGCATCACAGCCGCTTTGCCTCTTGATTTTTATTTGTCGTTCAATGCTGCTATACCGGGCAGTTCAAGACCTTCCAGGAATTCCAGGGAAGCGCCGCCGCCGGTGGAAATATGGGTCATTTTGTCTGCATAGCCCAACTGTTCCACTGCTGCTGCACTGTCACCGCCGCCTATTATGGAGATGGCGCCGCTTTCGGCCACAGCTTTTGCAATAGCCTTTGTACCCCGGGCAAAATCAGGCATTTCAAACACACCCATAGGGCCGTTCCATACCACTGTGCCGGCGCCTTTTATAGCCCGTGCATATTCCCGAACAGCCTTTTCGCCGATGTCCATACCCATCCAGCCGTCTGGTATTTTGTCGCTGTCAGCAGTCCGTACTTTGCAGCCTTCTTTGAATTCGTCCCCGATTACGCTGTCAGCCGGCAAAAGGAATTTGACATTCTTTTCCCGGGCTTTCTTCATAAGCTGTACAGCCAGCTCCAGTTTGTCTTCTTCGCACAGGGAAGCGCCTATCCGGCCGCCCTTTGCTTTTATAAATGTATAGGCCATGCCGCCGCCGATTATCAGTGTGTCCACCTTGTCTGCCAGATTTTCGATAACGCCTATTTTGTCGCTTACCTTTGCGCCGCCCAGAATTGCCACAAACGGGCGTTTGGGGTTTTCCAGCGCTGTGCCCATAATCTCAATTTCTTTCTGGATAAGGTATCCGCAGACAGCCGGCAGGTAATCCGCCACGCCGGCAGTGGATGCATGGGCGCGGTGTGCAGTGCCGAAAGCATCGTTTACATAAATTTCGGCCATGTCGGCCAGCTCTTTGGCAAATGCGGGGTCATTCTTTTCTTCTTCTTTGTGAAAACGCAGGTTTTCCAAAAGCATTATATCGCCGTCTTTCAGCGCGGCGGCTTTTGCTTTGGCATCGGGGCCGATAACATCTGTGGCCATCACAACTTCACAGCCCAGCAGTTCCCGCAGTCTTTTCTGAACAGGCTCCAAAGAGTATTTCATATTTACTTCGCCCTTCGGTCTGCCCATGTGGGAACACAAAATCTGTTTTGCGCCCTGGTCTTTCAGGTATTTTATTGTCTTTAAAGCTTCTCTTATTCTTTTGTCGTCGGTGATAACGCCGTCTTTTACCGGCACATTGAAATCACATCTTACCAAACAGGTTTTGCCTTTTACATCGATATCTTCAACTGTTTTTTTGCCCAATCCGGTCATAATGATTATCTCCTTTACGGTTATTAATTATATTATATATAATTGACAGGGTTAATTCAAGAAATTATTGAATTTTCGTGTCAACCATACAAAAAGCACAGTGTTTATTGTACAATAAGTTAAATTTTTAACAAACTGTGAATTGCCGTATGTATCTTAAAGTCCAAAGCAAACATATAATAAGCGTAGACGCTTTTACAGCGGCTGAAATAAAATGAAAGGGTGATAAAATGGCTAAAATAATAGTTTACAATACAAGCAACGGCGCTCTGGAAACATTCTGGCGTGAAGAAAGCGAAAGCATGCCTTATAATACCGGCGGTACAATGAAGGTGAGGGAATTCCGCGGTTCTTCCAACAGTCCTACTTTGTGGACTACAAGACAGGCGATGCAGTCCTGGAACTCCACCCGTTCTGCATACAATGCGCCGATACCGTTCAGATATGCATTCAAAAGAATATGGGAGGGCGGCCACGGCCTGATGAGCCAGCATTATGCCGGTGTGTCATTTGATGTGGGGCAAAGCCTGACATCAGCTCAGAGAAGGCGAATACATACCATAGCCAGTGATCTGGGAGTATGGGGGTATGTTGAACCGCTGTCCCTGACTCCCACATGGGTGCATATGGACCGCAGATACGGAACGCCGGCGTGCAGCACCGGATATACCACTTTGCGCCGCGGATCCAAAGGTGTATATGTCCTGGTTATGCAGGACTGCCTGAATACATTGGGATACTCCACCGCAGGTCTGGACGGAATATTCGGTGGCGCCAGCGAAACGGCGGTAAAAAATTTCCAGGGCGACTACGGTCTGACCAGGGACGGAATATGCGGATGTGCCACCTGGAACAAGCTGGCAAGCTTGGTGAAAGGCAACGGAAAAACTTCCACAACAATCAACTGACAGATATAATAGAAAACAAGCCTTTCCTGTTTGGGAAAGGCTTGTTTTCATATGTCATCATTTATATAGCTCATTGGAGAAAGGCGGAAAGTTCTACCCTTATACCGGAAAGAAATTTCTTTTTCTCCGCGGTTTACCGCTGTCAGCACCTCTGAATTATCCTTGAAGCGGACAAAAGCCACACAGTCAAAGTCCGCATATACGAAGTGTAAGGCTCCGTCGGCATATATTGAGTGAGATGTGCGGAACTGCGCCAGCTGCTGTATGTTGGACAGGGTGTATTCGTCCATATCCCACCAGCGGAAATACCCGCGGTTAAAGGGGTCGCGGTACCCCTGCATGGCAATTTCATCACCGTAGTATATACAGGGTATTCCGGGCAGGCCGAAAATCAATGCATAGGCGCATAACAGCATTTTTTTGCCCTTTTCCAGCTGCCGGCCTTCCAACTTCTGCCTGCTTTGCCAGTTTCGGTCGGCACTGTCCGGATTTTCTCCGCACAGTGCTGTAATTGCCCTGGGGGTGTCGTGGGTGGACAGGCTGTTCCAGGCACAGTCAAGAGCCTGCTTTGGATAATTTTCATATATGGAGAAAATCTGTTGTGAAAACTTTTCTCCATTGCCGTTCCTTACAAAGTCCAGCACTGCATTGCGGAAAGGATAGTTCATAACACTGTCCAGCTCATCGCCGTACAAAAAACGGCGTCTGTTTCCAAAGCTGATTTTTGTACTTGCATCTTCCCACACTTCGCCGATCAGTAATTTGTCCCGGCCGCACCGTTTTACTGCACGGCGTATTTTCCTGATAAATTCATCGGGCAGTTCGTCGGCCACATCCAGCCTTATACCGTCTGCTCCGGATTTCAGCCAGTACTGTATTACGCCATTTTCGCCGCAGATAAAATCTATATAGCTTTCATCGCCTTCATTTACCTCCGGCAAGGTTTCAAAACCCCACCAGGCACGATATCCGCAGCTATATTTTTCGGAAAAATCATACCAGCGGCGGTACGGGCTGTCCGGGTCATTAAATGCGCCGCCGTCACCGTATCTTTTTTCTCTGTTGAAATATATGCTGTCAGACCCGGTGTGACTGAACACGCCGTCCAGTATCACGCTGATGCCCAGACTGTGGGCTTTTTCACACAGCCGTCTGAAATCTTCCTCGTTGCCCAGGTCAGGGTCGATTTTCATATAGTCAGCTGTGTTGTAACGGTGGTTGGAATGAGCCCGGAAAACCGGGTTCAGATATATGCAGTTTATATTCAAGGATTTCAGGTATTCCAGTTTTTCTGCTATGCCTTTCAGGTCGCCGCCAAAGTAATCAGTGTTTATATCTTTTCCGTAAAAAGGCAGCCCGTCCTTGTCGGCGCGGTAGACACGGTCGGGGAAAGACAAAGCCTCTTTTTTTCTCCCCTCAAAAAATCTGTCAGGGAAAATCTGATACATGACTCCGCCTTTGAATTTACTTGGCGTAGTAAAATCTTGTGAATATACAAATTGTATAAACCAGTCGCCGCTTTCTGACAGATTTCCGTTGCCGCTTTGGTCCTTGTACAGGCCGTACCGGCCGCCCTCAAACTGAAAACAGTAAAAGTAT
>CASFSP010000049.1 GCA_949297385.1 uncultured Oscillospiraceae bacterium | reverse complement strand
TTTTTTGTTTCAGTCCAGCAGGCCGTACACCCTGTAAATCGCCAGGATGTTCCGGTCTGTGAGCCTGGTGCCCATAAGCTGGCGGTAGGTGACGGTCTTCTCTTTGCCCTGCCGTTTCAGCCGGGCCATTTTATCGGTGGTATCGGCGTATCGGGACTGTATGTCCCGCAGCATTCTTTCAAAAGCCCGCAGTCTTTCTTCCATGATTTTTCCTCCATATTTTACAAAGTCAGTTTACTTTTTCCGCCACTTCATGCTGTGCATCACAGGCTGACAGGATATATTATATCAAAAACAGCACAAAAGAAAAACCGCGGGCAAACCGCGGTTTTCTCCGAAGTAAAAATTATTCAGCTTCGATAGCGCCTGTGGGGCATACAGCTTCGCAAGCGCCGCAGTCGATGCAAGCGTCAGCATCGATAACATATGTTGCGTCGCCTTCGGAAATTGCGCTTACAGGGCATTCGCCTGCGCAAGAACCACATTTGATGCAAGCATCAGTAATTTTGTGTGCCATTGTAGGTTACCTCCATTAATTATTGGCCAAAGCCATATATATCTAACTGCAACAGCAGATAAATATACCTGTACAAAACGGCCTGCGCCGTTCATAAACAGTCTACTATAACATGACTGTTTGTGCAAGTATTTTATTAAATTTTGTGACAAATCACAAAATTTAATCCTCCAACTCCCTGAGTTCTTTTTCCAGATTTCTGTCAACCCGGCCCTTTCCGGCACGGCGCAGCACATTTATCTCTTTTACTTTGTATTCTTTCGGCACACCTTCTTTGTTTTTATCCAGTCGAACCTTTACAGTGCCGGCCAGCAGACTGACTTCACTGACGATGCCGTTGCCGTCCGGTGTTTTTACCAGCGAACCGACCGGCGGAGTAAGCTCGTTAAGATATTCGTAAACATTCTGCTCGTAACTGAGACAGCACATAAGCCTGCCGCAGCTGCCGCTGATTTTTGCCGGGTTTAATGAGAGTCCCTGTTCCTTGGCCATTTTTATGCTTACGGGAGTAAACTCTGTTAAAAAGCGTGAACAGCAGAAAGGCTGTCCGCACACGCCGATACCGCCCATCATCTTGCTTTCGTCCCTTACACCTATCTGACGCAGTTCTATTCTGGTGCGGAATATCCGGGCCAGCTCCTTGACCAGTTCACGGAAATCCACCCTTCCGTCGGCGGTGAAATAAAACAGTACTTTGCTGCGGTCAAAGGTGTATTCCACATCTATCAGCTTCATCTCCAGCTTGTGCTTTTCTATCTTTTCCAGACAGATGTTGAAGGCTCTTTTCTCGTCCCGGCGGTTCTGATTCATCTTTTCTATATCCCGCTGTGCCGCCACTCGCTTTACCGCTTTAAGCGGCTTTATAATCTTGTCTTTGGATTCTTCGTGTATACCCTGCACCACCAGGCCGCATTCCATGCCGCGGGCAGTGTCCACAATGACATAATCCCCTTTTTTAATTTTAAAACCGGCAGGGTCAAAAAAATAAACCTTGCCGTTTTCTTTAAATCTGACTCCGATAACCTGTATCATATATTCGCAAATGCCAAAGGCATATCCTTTCCTGAAAATCTATAATTTATATTTTACATAAACATCCGCAAAAAATCAAATTATTTTATGCACCGCATGCTGAAAGCCTCGATTGCCAGGTTAAGGCTGACATTTGTGTTTAAAACAGATGAAAATTGCTGTATGGCATCCAACGTATGCACACCGGCCGGGCTCAGACGGCTGTGGCATATCCGCCGCAGATCATCCAGCATCAGCCTGAAACCCTCCTTGTTTTTGGCATAGGCATAGCAAACCACAGACAGGCGGTAGCTGTCTCGAGCCTGTATACATTCATACGCGTCCAGCGCACTTTGGAGTATTGCTCGTCTCTTTTCATCGGCGGCAGCTTTGATTTTACCGATATTGGGCCCGTAAATACTCCGCAGGCTGTCAAACAGCCGGCTGTCTATGCCCCGGCCGGCAAAATATTCCCTGGCCCGGGCCATGTCCGGCACCGCAAGGGTATAAACCGCACAGCGTGAGCGTATGGTGGGCAAAATAGCCCGTGGATTGTTGGTGGTAAGAATATATGTTATATCATCTTTGGGCTCTTCCAGGTTTTTCAGCATGGCATTGGCAGACGGCAGGTTGAAATTTTCGCAGTTCTGGATTATCACAACCCTTTTGTCACCGCTTATGGCGGAAAAGTTTACATTGTTGTTTATCTGCCTGATTCTGTCCACTTTTATCTGTCCGGAGGCGCCTTCGCCTTTTACCGTCTGCACCAGCGGGTTCTGCCGCTGTTCTATCCGTTCGGTGTCCTGCCGGCCGACTATATCCGCAGCCAGTAAAAAAGCAAAATGGTTTACCCCGGTGCCCTTTTCGCCGCACAGGAGCAAACCATGAGAAAGCCGCCCTGACGCCAAGGCGGCAAGGAGGCTTTCTTTTACACTATTATTACCGACAAAGGAACTTAACAGCATTATACCTTTTCAAATCTTTCGATGTTGAGCACAAATATGGTTGCGCCGCCCACTGTAACTTCCAGCGGGAAAGCTGTTGTAACACCGATGCCGTAGGTAGCTGTTGAAGGAACAATCTCTGTGCGTTTCTGTGAATGTGCTTCGATAATCTTGATAGCTTCATCCACTTTTTCGTCTTCTGTACCGATCATAAGGGTGATGTTTCCGGACATAAGGAAGCCACCGGTTGTAGCAAGTTTGGTAACAGAATATTTGGCTTTTGTCAAAGACTGAGAAACCTCTGTGGAGTCTTCTTTGTTGATGATAGCAATGATAAGTTTCATATATAAACCTCCTTATTGAGCGCCTGGACGCCCTAATAGCAATGTCATTGTCTTTATGTATATAATACCACTATTTTCTGAAAATTTCTACTGTTTTTTATTTTTTCATTTTATATACACAATTCAGCGCACCGCCGTTTTTTCCCCTTCTTCGGTCAGGTGCCGCTTTATGGGTATCATCGCATTCTGTGCCATTGACAGACAGCGTATGCCCATATCTATATAAGCCTTTGCACAGGCAACATCGGCGGCACTTTCGCCGCACACCGATACTTTTATACCGGCTTTGCGGGCGTTTTCCACCGTGATTTCCATAAGTTTCAGCACCGCCGGGTGCATGGGGTCATAGTAGGGCGCCGCGCCTACATTCACCCTGTCAGCCGCCAGGGTATACTGGGTAAGGTCGTTGGTGCCTATGCTGAAAAAGCTGACATATTTAGCCAGCACATCACTGATAAGGGCCGCTGCCGGCGTTTCTATCATAATGCCCCAGGTTATGCCGTCGGTTTTTATAATTCCGTCAGACATCAGCCTGTCCCTGACGCCAAAGGCCATATCCAGATAATCCTTCACATCTTTTTCCAGGCTTATCATGGGTATCATCACATTTATAGGCCTTTCCGTGTCAGCGGCAATATACAGCGCCTTTATCTGTGTTTCAAACAGTTCGCGGTGTATGTATTGCAGCCTTACTCCGCGCACACCCAGGGCCGGGTTAGGCTCTTTGTCCACACTGACATTGCCGGCCGGCTTGTCCGCACCCACATCAAAGGTGCGTATGGTTACAGGCTTTCCGTCGGCCGCCTGTATGCACCTGCGGTAAAATTCCAGCTGGCTGTCAAATGTGGGCAGGCTTTGCTTCATAAACAATATTTCACTGCGCACAAGGCCTATGCCTGCCGCCCCGTTGTTGACAGCCATGGATATATCCTGAGGGTCGTTGCAGTTGGCAAAAATTTCCACCTGATCCCCGTCGGACAGAACTATTTTTTTCTCTTTCAGTGCCATAAGGGACAACTTGGCTCTTTTTTCCTGCAATATCCTGTGGTTGAACAGCGCCAGCGTGCCGTCGTTGGGGTTTACAAACACTTCTCCTGAATATCCGTCCATGCAAACCTGCCTGCCGTTGTTCAGCGGGTTTAAAATTTCACTGTCAACACCGCACACGGAGGGTATGCCCATGGTACGGGCTATTATGTTAGCATGACTTTGATAACTGCCGCCTGCTGTTATAAATCCCAGGGCGTATTTGCGGTCTATGGAAGCCAGGTCGCTGGGCAGTATCTCATCTGCCACTATGACAGCCGGCTCTGTCAGTTTAAACCTCTCGCGGCTGCGCCCATCCAGTATATCCACCAATCTGCCCAGCACATCGCGTATGTCGCCGGTTCGCCGCATAAGATACTCGTCCCCGATGTTTTTCAGCCTTTGGCAGTACTCTTCCATCGCCATCTCCACAGACCTGGCCGCGCCGTTGTCGGCGGCGATGTGCTCCTGTATCATCCGGTTGAGGCCGAAGTCATCCAACATAACCAACTGGAAGTTGAGTATATCCCGATGTTCGCCGTCGCTGCCCATCATCAGCCGGTGCAGTTCATCTTTTGCCAGTATAACCGCCGCTTCATACAGTGCCTTTTCCCTGTGGGTGGCCAGCACCACGCGCTTGAAACCGGTGATACGGCGGTTTATCACCTTTATTTTCCCCACGGACAATCCGCCGGAGGCGGCATTTCCAACATATTTAATCATAAAATCCTCCAATTTTCACATACGGCTTTTGCAGTCGGTAAATTTATATGAGGTATTTTTGCCTAATATTCAAAATTTTTCACCAGGCCCAATACAGAATAAGCTATAAGCAAAGGGTGTACTGTGGACAGATACATCACATAGGTGCCTATGCCAAAGCTGGACACTTCCATAAATGCTATCATCGCACAGCGCAACACCGCCATACCTATAAATCCGAGCATGATTATATTCAGCATGTCTTCCGAAGTGAATTTTTTGTCTGCCAGCGCCTGCCTGAGCCTTTTTATCTGCCACATTACCGATGAAACAAATGCTATCGGTATGAAAATTTTATAAACAATATTTACAGCCCTTAAAAATGTGTGGGCTATGCTTCTGACCGGTGAAAGATAGGGTGTCTCCGTGTAAGGAATAAGGGCGGTTGCGCCCTTCTGGTGCACAAACCGTTCCACCGGCTGTATTTCATCAGGTCTGCCCACTGCACGCTCTGCCAACGGGTCACACTGTTCAAAAAGCATGCACACTTTAAACCCTGCCAGTGTTTCCTCCATCACCCGCGGCACATACCGTGCTTTTATGGGCGGAGTGGTGGATTTTCTCAGTTTTGTGGAACCGTTTTCGGTTTTCAGCCGTCCGCTGTCTACCGCCTGCTGTATCTGCCGGGTAAGCTGTGTGTAATAATCCCTGGCTTTCTGCGGGGTGTCGTAAACTCCCAGGCTGGCCAGAGCCTGTCTGAGCGCCCAGTAGAACGCACCGGAGGTGAAATCACCTATGGATTCGTTTTTGTATCCGTTTACCAGCAGCGGTTCTTCCAGTGCCTGTTCTACCGGCGCAAACATCTCCACTGCCCTGTACACATCCTGTCTGACATCTTCCGGCACGGCCACCATGGGGTGCCAGCTGTCCTGTTCCAGGCTGGTGAGGGCACCGTAAGCGCTTTTGAATTCCCGGCTGGTAAAATCGCTGACAATAAATCTGCCGTAATACTGCCAGTTCATAAAACAGTATCCGCCGATTATGAGTGCGCTGATTGCAGCCGGTACCAGCATGGCGGCTGTTTTGACCGCCGCAGTCCTGACTCCCTGCCGGCTGACCAGCAGTCCGGCTGTTATTACCAAGGCCACTGCCCCGAAAGGCAGCACCCAGATACCGTCTTCACGCCGAAGGTATATGCAACCGTAACTTGCACCGTAAAGGGCAGCCCACCGCCGCCACTTTTTTACAGGCAAGCGGCTGCGCAGGCCCACTGCCGCAACGGCAGAAAAGAACATCAGGCACAAAGACGGGAAAATTGCATCACGGTAAACCCTGGTGGCGTACTGGGCGCTGGCTGCCGGATTATAAAGCAAGAACAGAAACAGCACCAGCACAGCCCATCTTTTTTTCAGCACAGGGGCAAAAGCTGCCGCCGCAACGCCGCAGGCCACCGCCCACAATGCCATATTTCCCACCAGGTAGGGTATTTTTACAACATGAAGAAGGGCCAGCCACAACGCAAAAAACATATGCTTTGATATGGTCAGAAAGCTGTATTCGCCCAGCCAGTTTCCGCTGACTATGCTTTGAGCCGCTTTGAACATGAGATCGTCGTCCAGTGGGGCCAGAGGCGGGTAAATGGTGACATACTGCAAATAGCTGAGCACCAGTCTGAAAGCCACCGCCAGCAGTATAATAACCGCCGCTGTGCTCTTTTTTATATCATTTTTTTCAAACAGGAATTTTTTCATTGCTTGCCTCCGCCCGCAGGCCGAATTTGTAAATATCTTAATTTATTATTTTAGCATATATATTTACTTATATAAAGCGGTATTTTTATATTTTTGTATGAAAAGTTAGATTTTGGCAAAAATATCGGCATTTTTTTACTTTTTATACAATTTTTCAAAAAAACGATAATTTTTTGAAAAACTATATTGAAAAATTCTTTTGTCAGCTTTATAATATAATGTCGTTGAAACTTTTAATTTAACTTATAAAGTGAGGTTTTTTATATGTCAAGAACTGTCGGCGCGGTATCCCGCGGAATAAGAACGCCTATCATCCGCCAGGGCGACGATCTGGTAAAAATTGTAAGTGACAGCCTGGGAAAGGCTTTCCGGGAAGA
>CASFSP010000048.1 GCA_949297385.1 uncultured Oscillospiraceae bacterium | reverse complement strand
GCAACCCCGGCACCCTGGAGCTGGAAGCCGTTGTAGCCACAATGAAAATCCGGGACAAATAAATATTAAAGCGCAGCCGCCGGCGAAAAGCCGACGGCTTTGGCATAGCGCAGCGGAGCTGCAAGAGTGGTTTTGCCCCGTTGGGCAAAAATGCGAGCTTGTTCTGCGAGCATAGCGGAGCGGAGCTGCAAGAGTGGTTTTGCCCCGTTGGGCAAAAATGCGAGCTTGTTCTGCGAGCATAGCGCAGCGGAGGCGCAAGAGTGGTTTTGCCCATCGGGCAAAAATGCGAGCTTGTCCTGCGAGCATAGCGGAGTAGGCCTGTCAGATGCTTAAAGCCTGCGGACAGGCTGTGCAAAAAATCTCACCAAAAAGTGAGATTTAGGGCCTCGTAATAGGTATTGATTTTACGACAATTCCTATTAACAACGCGTATGTAACTAAATTAAAGCGGGAAAATGGAAATGAAAAAACTGTATGAAAAGGAGCGTGACAGTCTCCTTGAACTGTTAGAACAGAATATCGAATGGCCGGTAGCCAGAGATTACAATGTCAAAGAGATACAGTCAGGTTCACAGCTGGAAGTTCAGATATACGAAACCTGGCCTACCGGAGCGGCGAACAAAGGCAAGGCGCAAAGGATAAGCCGCCCGGCCCAGCAAAAGTTATATGAGAAGTACCGCCAGCAACGAGTGGTCCGCCTTGTCAATGCCAACTTCACCGAAAAGGACACATGGCTGACACTTACATATTCGGACGAAAACAAACCAGCTGACCGGCAGCGGGCACAGAGGATTATATATAACTATCTCCGTAGCGTCCGGCGCAAATTCAAGGATGTTGATGTCAAGGCGGTTTATACTACACAAATCGGTGAGCACCGATGCCATCATCATCTTTGTATAAATATTTCCGACCGTGACCGGCTGGAGGAAATGTGGTGTTCCCGGTCAGAGCGCGCAAGAAGGCGTAAAAACCCGAATTATAAAATCAAAAAATATGGCCGCACTCATGCCCGACGCCTGCAGGCTGACGACTTCGGCTTTACAGGAATGGCATTGTATGTAGGCCGCCATGGGCAATATCACACTTTCGGCAAACTTGCACAGCCGAAAGAGAAAAAGACAAAAACCCTGAAAGGCCGAAAGCTGACCAGGGCATTTGTGAAGAAGCTGGCCGAGGATAAGGCAGCGGCAAAAATGGAGCTTTTAAAGCTGTTCCCAAACTGTCAGTTCAACGATATTGATATCCGACAGACGCCATACACCCGCGGATATTATATTTACGCGCGATTAAAAATTATAAATGACAGCGGAGGATAACCAGATGAGCGAAGTGACAGAATGTGTCGGCTGTGAATACTGGCAGCCGTTAAACAGTCCAGGCGGGGTAAAGGCCTGCCATTACTGTATTATTACAGGAAATGTCCGAGGGATACCGGCGGCGGATTGCTATAAACATGAGGGTACGGCGTATAAGCCGGCAGGGAAAGGAGCAAAGGAAATGAAAGGAAAAGAATTTGACACAAAAATCAAAGCAGAGATACTGCGGAAGGTACAGCGGGGCGAAAAACCAAAAGATGTGGCCGGGCAGTTCGGCATAGGCCGTTCAACACTGATGCGCTGGATAAAGGAAGAGCGCGACAAAGCACAGAGCCGGAGCAAAACAGCTACGGCGCAGGAGAATTTACCGGCAGCGGGAAAATCTGCGCAAGAGCCCAGAGAAAGCATTGTAAGCAAGCGGACGGAAAAGGAATGGCCTGCGGCGGGTTCTACCCGGACAGTCAGCTACCGGGCTGCACCCATACGGCCGTGTAATGACAGGGTGTATATATCTTTGGAAAGGCGACAGCGGGAAAGTTTGAAAAAATTTATAAGTAAAGATTTCTTGAAGAGCCTGATGCCCTCCCACAGTTCTGAACAGACAGAATATGCAGCGGATATTTTTACTGTTTACAACAAACTGAAAGAAGCACTGAATTTGTATAACAAATAGACCGGCAGAGGAACTGCCGGAAGGAGGAAATTATGAAAGCGAAAATCAAAATAGCCTTGAACGATAATGGGCTGAAAGTAAAAATGAAGGGGGCGAGCGAGGCGATTTTTGTGGGGCTGGCGGTATCACTGCTGAAAGTGTTGATGCTGGACGAAGAGCCGAGGAAGCTGTGGAATGTTTTATCCGCCAAAGCCGAAAAGGAAATAGCAAAAAGGGAGCAAAAGGAGCTGGAAGATGAAGGAGAAAGCAGAGAGGCTGATATCAAAGCAGATAAATAAGCACAGGCAGAATATCCGGCACGGGTTGGTGCAGCCGGCAGATGTAGCAAGAGTGGAGGAAAAAATCCGAGTGCTGGAATATATTTTGGAGGTGCTGAACAATGAGCCTGATTGAGAGGGAAAAACTGATAAATCAATTTGCCGGTATTCCACCGGAAAGCGGACTGATGTATGCCCACACTTTTGTTGATGCGGTGAAAAGCCTGCCTGAGGTGGATGTGGAAAGCCTGCCGGAGGTAAAGCAGTTGAAAAACGAGATAAGAGGTTTGAATTATAGGCTGGGAAAGGTGCGATTGCTGGAAAATACAGCGAGATATACGGACAATTTAAAAGCGATATGCACGCAGGCGGTTAATTCTTTCGGCGATGCACCGCAAATGCTGGTGGCCATAGAAGAGATGGCAGAGCTGACCCAGGCACTGAGCAAGTCGGGCAGATACGGCATAGAGGCTGCCAGGGCGCAGGTGTTGGAAGAAATGGCCGATGTTTATATCATGCTGGAACAGCTGAAAATCATTTTTGATTTTTCCGCCGAGGAAGTGCAACGGGAACAGGCGGTAAAACTGGAAAAATTAAAAAAATATCTGGGGAGTAAGAAAAAATGAGCGAAAACAAAGTTGAAATTTTGATAAAATCTGACAATAAAAACGGAGAGATTACAACGAGCGGAGAATGGCCGGGAATAGTATCGCGGCTGTGGTCACGGACTGTTGATACAATATGCCGCGGTACTGATAAGCCTTTACGGCTTTTTGATAAACTTGTGGAAGAAGGCCGTAAAGATATAAAAGCGGCGCAGGAGAAAAAGAAAAAATGAATGTGGTGTGCCTGCTGGGCCGATTGACGGCCGATGTGGAATTGAAGAAAACCGGTAGCGGAATATCTGTGACGAGTTTTTCCCTGGCGGTAAACCGAGGTTATAAAAATGAGGACGGAAGTTATCAGACTGACTTTATAAACTGTGTGGCCTGGCGTCAGACTGCGGAGTTTATCAGCCGATATTTCCGTAAGGGTCAGATGATAGGTCTGTCCGGGGCCATACAGACCAGGCAGTATCAGGACAAGGACGGCAAAAACCGCACCGCCTTTGAAGTAGTGGTGTCAAACGCCTGTTTTGCCGGGTCAAAAGCTGACAGCCGGGCTGATCAGGACAAAAGATACCGGCAGCGGCAGTACGGCCGCCCTGATATAGCGCCGAGCCAGCAGAGTTTTATCCCGGTCACTGCGCCCCGCTGGGAAAGCCCGGCAGGGTTTGAGCCGATACCGGATACCGACGGCGACCTGCCGTTCTGACAAGGGGGAGACAAAATGGCAAGAAAAATAAGCGGAAACCCGCAGGTGGCGTTTATGGAAGGACGCAACCAGGGATATAAAGAGGCCGGATACGAAGCACTGAATTATGCCAGGCATTTCGCTGTGCTGGCACTGTACAATATAGTGCAGAATTTTCTGCCCAGCGAGAAAAAACAGCGTGAGCTGCTGAAAGCCTATTGCGAGGAACAGGAGAGAATTTACGCCAAGGAGTTTTACGGCGAGCCGGACAATGTGATGCTGGCTGTGGAAGGTGTGAAAAAGATATACAGGGAGATAGGGTATGAGCCGGGAAAGGATGACAGAGATGAATGAGCTTGAAGCTATTTTTGACAGCAAAAAAGCAGGAAAATGGAACCGGCAGCGGTCTTGTTATGAAAAATACAGCCTGCCTGCCGGGGCGCGGCTGGTAGCGGAGAAAGGACAGACAGTCGCCTGCGCCGGCTGCGGAAAGCCGGTGAGGTTTGAAGACAGTTATGTAAGCGGGCAGATACATAACCCTTACGGGATTGGTTTTCTTATTTGCGGAGAATGTCATCAGGCAGAGATAGAAAAAAGAAGGGAGCGGGGTAAGAAATGAACAGGGCGGAGCTTATCAAGGCCTTTGAAATGAAGGCGGACGGATATCCTTACAAGCGGATTGGGCGGCGGCTGGGGTATGAAGCTTCCACAGTGGCCAAAGCGCTGAAAGAGGTACTGGGTCAAGACTACAAACTGCTGGAAAGATGCCGGTATATAAATTTGAGATTGCGAATGCGACAGCTGAATTGGACGATTAAGGACCTGGCGGCAGAGTGCGATTACACATACTTCTACACAATGTCACTGCTGAACGGCAATGCGAAAATGACCGACAAGGCGAAAGGCAGGATAGCGAGGCGGCTGGGGTCAAGTGTTGACGCGCTGTTTGCGCCGGAACAGGAAACGGTGGGGAGAGGATAATGAGAGAAAAAAACACAGATAAAATGAAATGGCTGAACAGGGCCTGGCGCATAAGCCGGGAGCTGGAAAGCTGCCGGGCGGCAAAAGAGAAGATATCCCGGCTGGACGAAAAGGCGGCGGTGCGCCGGATAAAGGCGGTGGAAAGGCAGGAAAGAAAGCTGGCCAGCGTGTCCTGTCAGATAATCAACGCGATAAACGCCCTGCCTGACAGCACCGACAGGCAGATACTGACATACAGATATATCTGCTGTCTGTCCCATGAACAGATAGCGCAGGCTATGGGCTACCGGGAGATAAGCAGCGTATACAGGCGCATCAGGGCAGCGGCCCGGAAGATAGAGATAAAATGACAGTTGACTGGAAGATAACCCAAAAGCAGGCACAGTTTATCAGGGCAGACACCGGCGAGGTACTGTTCGGCGGTGCGGCCGGCGGAGGGAAAAGCTACGGCCAGATAGTTGATGCCTTTTTATATCGGCACCGATACCCGGGCTCAAAGCAGATAATTTTCCGCCGAACATACAGCGAATTGGAACGCAGTATTATAAGAACGGCGCAGCGGCTTTATCCCAGGTCACGGTGGCGATACAATTCATCGGCGCACACCGGATTTTTCCGCAATGGCAGCATTCTGGACTTTGGGTATTGCGACACCGAGAGCGATGTATATAAGTATCAGTCTTTTGAGTATGATGTGATACGCTTTGACGAGCTGACGCATTTTACAAAAACGATGTACGAATATCTTACCAGCCGTCTGCGCGGCGCAAATGATTTTCCGAAACGGATGAAAAGCAGTACCAACCCCGGCGGCGTTGGCCACGCCTGGGTGAAGGAAAGGTTTATCGACCCTATGCCGCCCATGACCGAATATATGCCCCAAACCGGCATGAAAAGAATATTTATACCCAGCAAGGTATACGACAACAAATTTCTGATGGAGAAAAACCCGCAGTACATACAGCAGCTGATGGCTTTGGGAGAAAAGGACAAAAAGGCACTGCTGTACGGCGAGTGGGATATTTTCGAGGGGCAGTATTTTGACGAGTGGGACAGCGGCCTGCATGTGTGCAAGCCCTTTGTTATTCCGGACTACTGGACAAGATATGTGGCTTTTGACTACGGCCTGGATATGCTGGCTGCCTATGAGATAGCGGTGGATGAG
>CASFSP010000047.1 GCA_949297385.1 uncultured Oscillospiraceae bacterium | reverse complement strand
CCATATCGTTTACCATGATGCCGCTGACAACAGTTTCTATGGCTTTGGCCACATTTGTTTCCCAGAACTATGGTGCCGGCAATGGCAAAAGAGTCAGGGAAGGTGTCAGCGTTGCTTTTAAAATTGCAGCGGCATGGTCAGTGATCGCGCTGGCTGTATTTGGTCTGGGCGCAAGATGGATTATTGCTTTTATTTCATCTTCTTCGCAACAGACTGTACTGGACATCGGTGCCAGCTACCTCAGTTTCAACAGCGCTTTTGCAATCGTTCTCGGCGAGCTACTTAATCTCAGAATGGCTTTGCAGGGGATGGGACGAAAAGTTATAACTTTGGTTTCCAGTGTTATAGAGCTTGTAGGCAAAATACTGTTTGCAAAACTGATAATCCCCTTTGCGCGGTACAGCGGCGTCATATGGTGTGAACCTGCGGTATGGACTGCCATGTGTATACAGCTGATATTTGCATTTTATAAAGATCCTTTTATACAGAAGACCAAATATGAAGAGTAAAGTTTATCTTTGCAGCTGATAAAAACTGAAAACCCCGGACAGTTATGTCCGGGGTTTTGCATTATATTTATTTTTCTGATCTGATTTTTGCCTGAGCAGCGGCCAAACGTGCTATCGGAACACGATAGGGAGAGCAGGAAACATAGTCAAGACCGGCGTTCTGGAAGAACTGTATGGAGATCGGGTCTCCACCGTGTTCGCCGCATACACCAAGCTTGATGTCGGGGCGGGTTTCTCTTGCCCACCGGCAAGCCATTTTTATCAGTTTTCCTACACCTATCTGATCCAGCTTGGTTGTGGGGTCAAATTCAAAAATCCTGTTTTTGAAGTAATCGTCCAAAATCTGGCTGGCGTCATCCCTGGACAGACCGTAGGTAGTCTGCGTCAGGTCGTTGGTGCCAAAGCTGAAAAATTCGGCATATCTGGAAATTTCGTCTGTTGTCAGGGCAGCACGGGGAATTTCTACCATGGCGCCAACCTTGTATTCAAGGGTTACGCCCTGTTCGGCAAATACCTGTTTTGCAGTTTCATCAACAATCTTCTTTACAAAGTTGAGTTCTGCCGCATCGCATACAAGAGGTATCATTATTTCCGGAGTAACATCTATTCCTTCGCGTTTTACCTGTATGGCAGCCTGCATAACAGCTCTGGTCTGCATCTGGGCTATTTCAGGGTAAGATATGGCCAGACGGCATCCGCGGTGACCCAGCATTGGATTGGTTTCTTTCAGGCGGTCAACTGAGTTTTTGAGCTCGGTAAAGGAAATGCCCATCTCGTAAGCTGTGATGGCAGTTTCATCGTCGTCATGGGGCAGGAATTCATGCAGCGGCGGATCCAGAAAACGGATTGTAACCGGCAGTCCGGCCATTTCCCTGTACATACCTTCAAAGTCTTTCTGCTGCATAGGAAGTATTTTTTCCAGGGCAGCCACACGTTCGGCAGTTGATTTGGCCAGAATCATCTGACGCATGGCCAGTATTCTGTCTTTTTCAAAGAACATGTGTTCTGTGCGGCAAAGACCGATACCTTCGGCGCCGAAAAGTCTTGCCTGTCTGGCGTCCTTCGGGTTATCAGCGTTTGTTCTTACCTTCAATGTACGCACTTTGTCGGCCCATTCCATAAATCGGGCAAAGTCTCCGCTGAGAGTTGCATCTATTGTAGGCAGTTTATCGAGGTAAACGCGGCCGGTAGAACCGTCAATTGATATGTAATCTCCCTCATTAACCTTTACATCACCAAAATAAGCAATCTTGTTGTCACTGTCCACATGAAGTGTATGGCAGCCGGATACACAGCATCTGCCCATACCGCGGGCAACAACGGCTGCGTGGCTGGTCATACCTCCGCGGGCGGTAAGTATGCCTTTGGATATAGCCATACCTTCGATATCTTCCGGGCTGGTTTCCACGCGTACCAGGATAACCGGTTCGTTGCGTTTGGTGGCTGCTTCTCTGGCTTCTTCTGCGTTGAAATAAACGCGTCCGCAGGCGGCGCCGGGGGAGGCAGGAAGTCCTTTTGCCACCGGTTTTGCCTTTGACAAAGCTGTGGGCTCAAACTGCGGGTGAAGCAGGCTGTCCAGCTGGTTGGGTTCCACTTTCAAAAGTGCTTCTTCTATTGTGCACAGCCCCTGGTCTACCAGATCTACTGCTATTTTTATAGCTGCCTGAGCGGTACGCTTACCGTTTCTGGTTTGCAGCATATACAGCTTGCCTTTTTCAATGGTAAATTCCAGATCCTGCATATCCTGATTGTGCTTTTCCAGTTTTTCGGCTATTTCCAAAATCTGGTTATAAGCCTGCGGCATTATCTTGCCCAGCTCGCTTATGGTGTGCGGAGTTCTGATACCGGCAACAACATCTTCGCCCTGGGCGTTCATCAGAAATTCGCCGTAAAGCTTTTTCTCACCTGTGGACGGGTTGCGGGTAAATGCAACGCCGGTGCCGCAGTCATTGCCCATGTTGCCGAAGACCATTGACTGTACTGTTACCGCAGTACCCCAGGAGGAGGGGATATCGTTCATGCGGCGGTAGTATATTGCGCGAGGATTTTCCCAGGAGGAAAAAACAGCTTTGACAGCTGCAAGTAGCTGTACATGGCTTTCAGAGGGGAAATCTTCGCCTATTTCGCGTTTATAGATTTTTTTGAACTCAGTCACAATTTTTTTCAGGTCATCCGCGCTGAGCTGATGGTCAAACTCTATGCCTTTGGCTTCTTTTGCGGCATCCAATACATCATCAAAATAAGCTTTTGGTATGCCCATGACCACATCGGAAAACATCTGGATAAATCTGCGGTATGCGTCGTATGCAAAACGCGGATTATCAGTCAGTTTTGCCAGGCCTTCCACTACCCGGTCATTAAGGCCAAGGTTCAGGACAGTATCCATCATGCCCGGCATTGATGCTCTTGCGCCGCTTCTTACAGAACACAGCAACGGGTTTTCCGGATCACCAAACTTTTTGCCGGTTATCTCCTCCAGCTTTTCCAGATACCGAAAAATCTGCTGCTGTATTTCTTTGGAAATTTCTTTTCCGGAGCGATAGTATTCGGTACAGGCTTCGGTGGTAATTGTAAAACCCTGCGGCACCGGCATGCCAAGACCTGTCATCTCTGCCAGGTTGGCGCCTTTACCGCCAAGCAACTCACGCATTGAGCCGTTGCCTTCGCTGAACAAGTAAACATATTTGTGTGCCATTTTTGCCTCCAAATAAATTAACAAAATAAGTTTTAAACTCTGAAATCATTATAACAAATAATTTTTAAGAAAACAATACAACAATTATACAAATGCATGAAAAAATTGTACATAATTTAATCTTCGTGTGAATTTACAAGCTTTTTACAATTTAAATACAAAATTTGTATAAAATAAATAATAAATTTTAAACAAATGGCAGAAAAAAGCCTTATATGTTAAAAAAATATCATATTTTTGGCTTAAATGTGCTGTTTGTGATATAATAAAAAGCAGAATTTCATCACAATAAAATGGAGGAAAATATGGGCGCGTATAACAAAATACATTATTATTTTGGTGACGGAAAAGGCAAAACAAGCGCGGCAGTTGGGGCGGCAGTGCGTATGGCTGGCAGTGGCGGCAGAGTGGTTTTCTGTCAGTTTCTGAAAAGCGGCACATCTTCGGAAATTGTTGTGCTAAGCGCCGTGAATAACATAGAATGTATGGCTGGAGATGAGCCTATGGGATTTGTGTGGAATATGAACGCGGAAGAGAAAATTGCGGCGGCTGGATTGACTCAGAAGCTGTTTGAAAAACGGGCAGAAGCAGGAAAGCAGGCACAGATGGTGGTTTTTGACGAACTGGCAGACGCGGTTGACTGCGGATTTCTGGATAAAGATCGGGTGATATCAAAGTTACAATTGCTGGCTGCTGATGCTGAAATCATAATTACCGGACACAGGAAGGACCGGGACTTTATACGGATTGCGGATTATGTCAGTGAAATAAAAAGCATAAAACATCCTTATGATAGCGGCCTCAAAGCCAGGTTGGGCATAGAATTCTGAGACAGGGAAGAAGTTTGTTTTTAAATAGCTTATGTTGAATATATATTATTATAGTTAATTATATATAACAAGCATATTATAACAGCGGTAAATGTATTTTTTAACATAAAAAAGTGTTGACAATTATTGCTGCATGTGGTAATATATTATCCGTAGCTTGCAAGGTACGGAGAGGTGTCCGAGTGGTTTAAGGAGCTAGTCTTGAAAACTAGTGATTCGCAAGAACCGTGGGTTCGAATCCCACCCTCTCCGCCATATCTTCAAGAAATTAAATATTTTCACCAACTTCGAATGGAGATTTACTCAAGCCGGTCGAAGAGGCGCCCCTGCTAAGGGCGTAGGGCGGGTAACCGTCGCGAGGGTTCGAATCCCTCAATCTCCGCCAAAGTGAAAACCCGTTGAAATAGGCAAAAAGCCTTATTTCAGCGGGTTTTTTCGTGTTTTTGAATATATGCCAAAATGCCCGAAAATGCCTTTTTGTGGATATAAATTGACACAGTATTGACACAGTAAAAATCAGAAGTTCAGATTGTTTAAAATATCAGCAGCGGCATCTATGCGTGAGAGCCTGATGTGTGTGTAAATATTTTTAGTAGTCGATATATCGGCGTGACCCATAAGTTCCTGTGCCAGTTTTTCATCAATTCCGGCTTCATACAGCATTGTAGCGTATGCGTGGCGCAGCTGGTGCGGTGTGGCGTTGACGCCGCTTTCTTTTTGATACTTGTACCACATCCTGCGGAATGCGGACTGATCATAAGGCTGCTTTCCGTCAGCTGAGAAAATATACTCTTCGGGTTTGCCTTTG
>CASFSP010000046.1 GCA_949297385.1 uncultured Oscillospiraceae bacterium | reverse complement strand
AGTGTTGTCGCCTATAAATATATGCTGTTTGTCATCGGCTGTGAGATT
Source organism: uncultured Oscillospiraceae bacterium (assembly GCA_949297385.1). GTDB lineage: Bacteria > Bacillota > Clostridia > Oscillospirales > Ruminococcaceae > RGIG3102. Next base: position 21,931 of record CASFSP010000046.1, on the reverse strand, counting down.
TTTGCCAAATATGACATTTTTGCCCACATATCCAAAGTTCCTGTACTTGAATTTATAATATATCTTGCCTATAAAGCTCCTTACTCCCAAAGCTTACTTCTCCTTTAAAATATCTTCAATCAGCTGTGCGGCACCGCCTTCTGATGGCGGCAGTATCTGCTTTCTGCTTAAAATTATTTCTTTTCTGATAATCTGTGACAAAACCGGATAGAGGGACAAATCCTGATTAGGTGCAACTATCCCTCCGTCGCCTACCTGTTTTTGGGCGGCGGCATATTCAGTGGCCAGCACCGGGGTGGACAAAATCAGTGACTCACTTACTGTTACAGGTTTTCCTTCGTTGCGGCTGGCCAACACAAACAGATCCGCGTTTTTTATATACGGATAAGGATTGTTCCTGGCACCGAAAAAGATAAGACAGTCGCTCAGCTGTTTTTCCTTTGCAATGGTGTTCATTTTATCAAAATCAGGCCCGTCGCCTATAATAAACCATCTGAAATTAAGATTGTCTAATTTCAATTTTTCACAGATGCTTATTATACGGTCTACGCCTTTTGTGTAAGCATCTATCCTGGCTACTGTAACAATTCTGAACCCGGAAAAACCGGAAAACACTGCTTCAATACCCTCACTGTCGCCGGACTTTGATATTATACCATATGTGTCAATCTCATTCTCAGCCCGGCAGGTTTTGCCTGCAAACTGCGGAAATGCACGGTCAAAGCTGTCCTTGCATCCGTCGGACACACAAATTATCCTGTCCATTTTATCATAAAACTTTTTATCCAAGGCCGGGGAGAACCTGGCTTTCTGGTAATCGATGTGTACCCAAGCTATTTTTTTCTTTGAGTCGATATTCTTTGCCAGGTAAACGGTGGGCCACATTTCCAGAAAGGCCACTGCAAGGTCGTATTTTTCTTTCGGCGGGCGTGAAAGACCTGCGTTTGCCTGTGCCAATGCCTGATTTAATGCAGCAACAAAATATGCTTTGGACGGTTTATTTTTCAGTGCCCAGGCCAGCACTTTAAATATATTACCGGAAAACAACAAGTAAAAAAGCTTTTTGATCTTTGCCTTTGCGCCGGAAAGATTTTCTTTTGCCGCGTCAGGCAGTATATTGACCTGCGGAGGAATTTCATCAGTACGATACTTGCCGTTATTCAGAAACAGCAGGTCTACCTGATTTTTTTCATAATCCAATTTTTTAAGCAAAGCAATCAGGGCGGTTGTACTTCCGCCCAAAATCATATCAGGATATACAAACAAAATTTTATTTTTCATCTGCTGTACCTAAAAGAACATTTCCTACATAATCCACGGTGCATTGAGAAAATATTTGTTTTACAGTGCTAAAATCTATACCTTTATGTTCTGACAGGCAAAAATCTTCCAGCCGCCCTGCATTTTCTTGCAGAGGAGCGTTTTCATTCAGCACTATGGCACACGGATACATATTCATGTATTTCACACAGGGGCAATCCGGAATTTTCTGAATATGGACAATCGGCTTGCATGAGGAAAAATATTCAAATATCTTGCTGGGCAGCTGATTGTCCACAGTGTTACCTATATTCACAAGCACATCAGCCCGGGCCAGAACATCTTTGACTTTTTCACTGCTTACCGCCCCATGCATACAAATTTTTCCTTCGGAAACGAGCTCATCAATAAGCCGCTGTGTCCTGCTGTCAAAACTGCCGTATATTCCGCCGAATATGTTAAGCACTATTTTTTTATCACAGTTTTTTATCAGCTGCAAAAGGTATTCCGGGCTTCTTATTCCGCTGTAAAAATTTCCGGCAAAAACAAGATTTACATGCCCGGGCAAGCGTATTTCACTTGTGGATTGATTAAAGTCTTCAATTATACCAGGGAACTCACATGGTATTATCTTGCTTCTATAATTTTTAAAATCCGGGTCATTATAATCTTCGTCCAAAAGCTTTGGTATAACCATTTTATCCAGATGCGCAAAAGCAAACAGTTCCTGTTTTTTGGCTTTTGGTCCACCGGTGGTGTGGTTTTTCCAATATGGATCAAGCATATAGCCGACGCGCACAAAATCCCGCCGGTATTTTGACAGTGCATGTATGGTATAAAAAGACCCTCCGGCTGCTATTGCTATGTCTATCGGTTTTTCCGAGTGAAGTTTCTTCAGCCGGGAAATATATCTTTTTTCTATCGGATTAACCCCGAACACGGCTCTTGCAAATCCAACCGCCGCGGTCACAGGATGTACAGCCAGTGAGGCGGCCAGTTTAATGATATTTTTTGACTCCGACCAGTCTTTAAGGATTTTATGTGTAATCCTGTTTATGGGATAATAAAACCTATAATAATCGACACCGCGTATATTCTCAAAATCCGGCGCTGTTTTATTTTCCCTGTTGCCTAAAATAGAAACCTTGTGGCCCAATGATAAAAAATACTGCGACAAATTTCTGCATATATTTACTACCGCATCATTACTTATCGTGGTTTCGTCGCAAACAAAAACTATGTGCATGTTATCAGTCCCTGAATAGTTTGAAATAAATATACAATAAACGACTTGTAAAATCAAAACCGGCAAATCTGAACACTTTATTTATCAGCTTTACCTGAGGATAAGAATCATATTTTAAAAGCCAGGATTTTTCCTTTATGCTTTTATACAGCCGGTTTGGGATTTTTTCTTTGCACAGGTGCATATTTATCATTATTGTTGCATACTGAAAAGCCACATAACCCATAAAGAAGTCTTTCCTGGCCACGGGAACATCCATAGCATAAATTTTTCCTACTATATTGTTCAGATCATATATGTGTTTTAAGGAAACGCTTTTTGTTATGGAGCCCGGCCTTACCCTGTATGCGTAATACACTTTGTCTGTATATAAAATGTTATCTGCGAATACAAGAAGTTTTGCGCTCCATTCTATATCTTCGCTCAACGAGCCTTTTTCAAAAAAAATACTGTTATCTGTAATTATATTTTTGCGTACAATTTTCATACAGGCAGACGAGGTAAAAACATCGGCAGGTGCTTTCTGGTCCAAAATATTCACCCGTATACTGCATCCAATTAAAGGCAACATAGCCTGTCCCGGTTCTTTTATATATCTGCAATAATTAAAGCATATCACATCAGCTTTTTCGCTGTATCGCATAAGCTGTGCAAACATATTTTCGTCTGTATAAAAATCATCGCTGTCAAGAAACAGTACATAATCGCCGACTGAATGTTCCAGTCCGAAGTTTCTTGCATCGGCCAGGCCGCCATTGGGTTTGTGATAAACTTTGATTTTATCATTCTTCTGCGCGTACAAGTCGCATATATCTGACGAGGAGTCTGTGCTGCCGTCATCCACCAGTATTATTTCATAATCCGTGTATGTCTGGCAAAGAACACTGTTTATACACCGGGGCAGAAATTCCTTGACATTATAAACCGGCACTATAACCGAAATTTTAGGACTGTCACTCATCCCGGCCACCCAAATTACTGTTTTCAGAATGATTTTTATTGTTGATATAATTATTCAGCGCAATCTGCTGTATAAGTTCTTTCTGTCTTATCATCATCCTGCTTATCTTCAATGTCATATAGAACTGGTTTACTATAAGCACAAAAATGATAACAAGATATACCAAATTTATCGGTGACTGAACTTTAAGCACATCCGACAGAAAAAAAGCAATTCCGGGAAAGGCGCTGAGTATAATCAACAGAAAAGAAAACAGTATCCAGAAAATACTGTCTTCTATCCTTACAGCTGCTTTTCTTATAAGACGCATCATAAATAAAAAAGTAAATATACTTCCTGCCACCAGTAAAAGGCCCAGCTGTGCAGACATATCAATACTCCTTTCTTTTTCTGAACCACTGTATCAAAATTATGGATACACCCATTTTTATCATATATTTTGCTGCATTGAACAGGTTCAGATAGCTTTCGCCCGCTATCCTCTCCCGCATTTCCACCTGGACTTCCTGTATCGAAGCTCCATTTTTCAAAAGAAAGCTGATTGTGTCAGGTTCCGGTGCAAAATTGGCATCAGCCGCAAATTCTTCTATCATTCTACGGTTGAACATTCTCATTCCGCTGGTTGGGTCGCATATTCTCTTGCCAGTGGTCAGCGTCATCGCCCAGCTTATCAGATAACTGCCGAACATTCTCAGTGTTCTGGGTTTTTTCACTGTTACAAACCTTGACCCGATAACTATATCGCTGTCTGTTTCTTCCATACATTTTTCCATATTCCTTATATACTGGGGCAGGTGCTGACCGTCGGCGTCAAACTGCAACACTGCGTCATAGTCATACAGTTTTGCATATCTCAGCCCTGTCTGAAATGCTCCGGCAAGGCCAAGATTGGCCGGAAGATCAATAAGGTTATATCCGTTTTTGCGGCATATATCCCGCGTGGCATCCTTGCTGCCGTCGTTTACCACGACATAATCGTAACAGGGATAGTTTTTTATCAGATTCCCCACAACCCTTTCAATGTTTTCCCGCTCGTTGTAAGCGGGGATTACAATCAACAGTTTCATAGGCTATATTATCTTCTCACATTCCTCTAAAAATACTTCTGACACCTTGTCCCATGTAAAGTTTTCACATAGGCTGCTGTAAGCATTGTTCGCCCGGCGGATAACAAAATCCGGATTTTCCAGCGCATATTCAAGCGCGTTATATATATCGTCTTCGGACATGGACGGTATTATTATTCCGCAGCTATTATCCTTTATCAGCTGAGTGCTGCCACCGGTTGGAGTAGTTATAATCATGGTATTCAGGGCAGCGGCTTCCAGTACAGCTGTAGAAAATCCCTCTGAATATGTAGGCAAACAAAAAATATCACAGTTTTTAACCACTGCCAGCGTCTGCTCATGATCTAAACGTCCGGTCAATACCAGATTGGGAACATCCATAGACTTGACCTGTTCAAACAGCGGACCATCTCCTACCATAAAAAGGCGGGTATTTGGGAAAGCACTGTTCAGGCGCGCAAAAGCAGCTGCAAGGCTGACTACTCCCTTCTCTTTTATAAATCTTCCAGTAAAACAGATGTTTACCCCGTCGTCAAAACTCCATTTAGCAGATATTTCTCCTTGTGCTATATCCGCTTTTTGCTGTAACTGTCGCACATCCACGGCATTATATATACAACCTTTGGAGCATATGCCGAAATTTTTCAGCCATTGATTACAAGCCAGTGAAACACCATAGAAATTTTTACAGTTTTTTTTCATCAACCATGCGGCAACATGCTCGTAAAATTTACCAAGGCCGCCAACCAGCCCGTTCCTTATAAGGTATGCACTGCCATGTTCTATAACCATTGCCGGGACAGAGTTTTTTCTGCACATATAACCTGCAATTATGCTGGATGGATAAAATCTTGTCTGTATAACTGCAAAGTCAATACTTTGGCTGAATATATTTTTTATCGTTTTTTTCCACTGGGGCAAACGAACCGGTACAGGGAATCTGTTGTTCATAAACCACAACACAGGCATTCTGTATATTTTGATGCCGTTATTATCACACTCATACTCCGGCTGATTTTCAAGTGAAGATGTTATCACCAACACGCTGTGTCCTTTTTTTATCAGATTCCACGCAAGATTATATGTGTACCTTTCGACTCCGCCGACGGTGGGGAGATATTGAGCTGAGAAAAAAACGAAATTCATGCATTTACCTGCCTTATGATATTATATACTTGCATTTGTTACTCATACTTTAATTCCATATGGTCGAGGGCATATTTCAATGCCATGCTGATAAGCTCATTACGTGAACGATTGGTCTTTGCAGCCAAATCGTTATACGCTTCCTGCAAGGTTCTGTCTATGCGAATTGTCATAGTGACAGTTTTATCCTCTTTTGGCGTTATGATAAATTTCTCCACAATGTAAAACCTCTCTTGCTTTTGGTTACATTATAGTATTGCCAGCACTAATAAAGCCATAACACAATATAATTTGAAATTTTAATGTTATTTTGTGTTACATTTTGTTAAATCAGGCGCGAAGAAAAAACATGGCAGGTTAAAAGTGTAAAAGTTGCTTAAATAATGCAAAAAAACCGGCCGATATGCAACCGGCCGGGTCTTTTTGAATTCATATTATTTAATTAATATAACAGACTATTCCACTACCACCTGTATACGGCTTCCAAGGGACTTGTCCTTTGTAACAACAATTTTTTTGTCAATTTTTTCTTTCAGTTCGGCAACATGGGATATAATTCCCACTAGCCTGTTTGACTGTGACAACCGATAAAGCGACTTTATTGCCCGGTCCAGGCTCTCCCCATCTAGGGAACCAAAACCCTCGTCTACAAACATACATCCCAGCTGTACTCCTCCGGATGAGGACCGTATTTCATCCGAAAGCCCTAGGGCAAGAGCAAGAGATGCTTTAAAGGATTCGCCGCCTGACAAGGTTCGCACACTTCGTATAGTAGAGTTGTAGTGGTCTATCACATCCAGATCAAGTCCGCTCTGGCTGCGCATAGAATCGACCACCTCTCGCCTTTTCAGTTCATATTGGCCTGCTGTCATAGCCATAAACCTTATATTTGCACGACGGATAATCCTGTCAAAATAAGTGGTCTGTATATATGTTTCCAGCATTATTTTTTTCTTGCCGGTAATGTTGCCGTTTGCTGTGTCTGACAAAGATTTCAGCATTGACCAGCGACTGTTGATATCTTCCAGCTGCTTCTGCTTTTCTTCCAGCTTCCCGGCAATTCTATTGTCAGTGTCAAGCCGCAGATTTATCTTTCTGAGCTTGTCCTCATACCGTTTTTTATCGCCAGACAATCTGTCAAACTCTGCGTTCAGTTCTGCTTCATTTATATCCGGCTTTACTTCCAGCTGTTTTTCCAGCTGACCCATGCTTCCTGCCAGCCGGTTTAGCTGTGCACGGCACTCGTCATGCCTGCTTTTGGCTTCGGCAATGCGCCGGTCAATATCTGATTTGATTTTTTTCAGGCTGTCTATATGCCGCTGAGCCCGCTGTCGGGTGTCAAATTTCAGATTTTGTTTTCTGATTTGTATATCATTTTGCAGGCTTTCTGCCTCGGCCGCGCTTTTGGCCGATTGTTCGGAAACGGCTTTTATCACATTTTCCAGCTCTGTAAGCTTGTTTTCCAGTTCCGGTATTTGGGCATCTGCCTGCGCTTTTAACGCAATATTTTTTTCTTCTATCCTGACCTGAGCGGCCGCAAAATCTGATTTTTGGGATAAAAGTTTATATTTTCCCCTGAGTGAAGATATAATCTCGTCATATTCTTTGCCTCTCATTTCATCATTCAGCTGACTGTCTACCATTTCTTTTTTGGCCAGATAAGCGCCATTTATCTGCCCGGCCTTCCGGCTGATTTCCGCCGCTTTTTCAGCTGCTTTTTGAGCTGCGGCTGAGGCTTTTTCTACATCAGCTTTATCAGGAGCCGCTGCCGGCCGTTTTGCTTTATTTGGGTGAGCGCATGACCCACATACCGGGCAAGGCATTCCATCTTCCAGTTGACTGGCCAGTATGCCTGCCTGCCGCGACAAAAAAGCATTGTTAAGGGTGTTGTAATTTTTCTGTGCTTCATCAGCCAATCTTTGTGCGTTGATATAATCATCCTGTGACTGTTTCAACTGCAAAGCAAGTTCCATAAGCGACTTTATGTCCCGACCTAGTTTATGCACCGCTGACTTTTCAGTGTTTAAATTCTGCAGCATATTTTCCAGGCTAAGTTTGTTTTCACCTGCTTTTTCCAGAGATTTCTGCGTCGATTTAAGCTCCTCCAGCTGCTGTTGCAGCATTTGCTTCTGCTGGTTGTAAATTTCATTCTGCTGTTGGCTGTCTTTCAGGCTGCGCTGAGCTTTTTCCAGCTGTAATATCCTTTCCTCAAGGATATCATACTGCTTCATCTCTGCCTCTGTTTCTGCCTGCTGTCTGAGTGCAGCTTCTGCCTGCGGCATACAGCTTTCTTCCTGTTTCAACTGCCGGCTGAGCGCTGATAACTCCTGATCTTTATCTCTGTAAAGTTGTTTAGCTTCACTGTATTGTTTTTCAGTTTTTAAATACTCATCCAGCAGAAGTTTATCTTTACTGGCTTTTTCCAGCCGTTTTTCGCAGGTCAAAATGCCATTTGAAATTTCACTTTTTTCTTTTTCATACCGACTTATGATTTTCCGGCAATATTCCAAAACAGTCCGCACATCTGTTGTGCCTAAACCAGCCAGTTCCAGCAGTGGCTCAAACTCTTCGCTGTAAATCAATCCCTGAGTCTGATGGGAAATATAGCTGACCGCGTCTTCCCTTTCGCGGTTTGCAGCCAGAAAAGCAGACTTCAATTCATCCTGCAACTGCCGGTAGTACTCGGTTTTAAAAATCTGCCTGAAGATAATTTTTCTTTCGTTGGTGTCCGCCAGAAGCAGTTTTAAAAAATCTCCCTGTGCTATCATTGCTATCTGGGAAAACTGCTTTTTATCAAGGCCTATTATTTCCTTTATTGCCGCATCCACTTCCCTGGGTTTATTCAACACCTTACCGTCAGGAAAAACCAGTTCTGCACCTGCATTTTCTTTTACCAGCCCGGAACCTCTTTTAGCCGGGCGAAAATAATCCGGTTTTCTTGTGACGGTGTACTTTTTTTCTTTGTCCTCAAAGACAAGCTGTACGTAAGTGGCTGTGTCATCTGATGCGTACTTTGAGCGAAACATGCTTTTTTCTCTGACTTCTCCGCTGGCCTCGCCATAAAGGGCAAAAGTTATCGCATCAAATATGGTGGTTTTTCCTGCCCCGGTGTCGCCTGTGATAAGGTAAATTCCACTTCTTCCCAACTTTTCCATATTTATATCAGTCAGCGTTGCGTATGGCCCAAAAGCCGATATTTTCAGATATAAAGGTCTCATTCTTCATCCCCCCATATTTTTCTCATAAGTCCATACACAAACTCTCTGCCGGTTTCAGATAATGGTTGCCCATTCTGCTCATAATAAAAAGCCTCGAAAAGCTGCTCTTTGCTTGTTTTATTATTGTTTTCCTGAAATGTCAAAGGATCGCCGGCATTCCTTGTTCTGGTGTTGTCATAATCCAGCTTCATTATGTTGGGGTATATAGAGCGCAGCCTTCCTATCGCATCCGGCACATCTTCTTCATCGGTAAGTGTGATGTGCACATAGTCATTGGTGTTAGTTCCGATATAACTGTTTCTGTCAGCTATTTCCATATATGTGCCTTTTATATTTCTCATATCGCGCAGCGGCACAAGCTCAATGGTGTCTATCTGCACATTTTCCTTTTCGGCCAGTGTGACCACTGTAACAGATTTTTTGTGGCCGGCCTCCGAGAAAGAGTATTTCAGCGGTGTACCGCAGTATCTCACCGTGGGTTTTGTCATGCTTTGAGGCCCGTGAATATGCCCCAGCGCCACATAATCAAAACCGTCAAAAACTGCCGCGTCCACATTGTCACTGCCGCCTACAGATATTTCCTCCGAGTCGCTTCTCCGCGCGCCGGTGACAAACTGATGCGTCATGATTATATTTCTTTGGCTGTTGTCAAGGTCTATGTCTTTCAACGCCACAGCCACCGCTTGTGTGTAACTGCTGATTTCTTCCTCCGGATAAAACCTGCGCACATTGGACGGTTTTATAAACGGAAGCATAAATATATTTACCGTTCCGTATCCATCTTCCAGCGAATATTTTTCGACCTCACCATTGTACACTCTGCTGAAATGTATACCGCCCCGGGACATTATACTGCTGCCAAAAGCCAGCCTTTCTGGACTGTCATGATTGCCGCTGATTATAAACACCGGCAGGTTTCTTTCTGACAGCCGGCTTAAAAAGCTGTCCAGCAATTCCACCGCTTCGGCGGTGGGGACTGTTTTGTCATACACATCGCCGGCAATAAGCAATGCGTCCGGTTTTTCCCGGTCAGTTATTTTCAAAATCTGCTGCAAAATATATTTCTGATCCTCTATCAAAGAAAAATCGTTCAGTCTTTTTCCAATATGCAGGTCAGACAGGTGGATAAATTTCATTTTACATCCTCTTTAAATACATAATTATAAAATAATTTTACCATAGGATTTTATAAAACACAATTTAAAAGGCGGGCCATATGCCCGCCTTTTTATATGTATTTTTCTTCGCTTACCTTTGTTTTTATAACCAGGTCCCCAATGCGTGTAACCAGCACCATAGCCAGCAGCCGAGACAAACTTTTGTGCTGTACGAAAGCTGAAAGATGAATTCAGTCCAGTTTAAATGAAAAAACGCCAGAAACATCCTGTACAGCGCAGATCCGGGAGTTATGCAGTATATGCACGGAATTATAATAAACAGATAACCATGTCTTCCCATGGTATGAAAAATTCTTACTATAATACATACAACCGCAGTGGCCATAAAACCGCCTGTAAATGGCAAGCCCAGCCGGTTAAAATAATAAAATATGCCGCCGCAGAAAAAGGCCGCCGTGTATATTGTCGGAAAAGCATGGAACCTGGTGCCGCGCAGTACAGCCAGCCCGCAGCTGAAAAAACCCGATAAAAATGCAACTCTGAAAACAACAGACAAATCAGTCATAAGCCACCCTCATAATTTTAAGACAGATAAACACCCGTGTGCCCAGCGCCACAGAGCACATCATGGCGGTTTTTATTTTGGCTTTGCCATCGGCTGACGGATATATGTACATTCCCTCCACCAGCATCGCACCAGCCGCTACCGGCAAAACCATTGCGATAAAAAGTGTAAATATTCCGCCGGGACACAGGCTGAAATATTTTTCTGCGCTTATTATAATTAATGTGGATGCTATAACTGCAAAAAATCTTCCTATATATGTAGGGTGTCCCTTGTTTTCCAGCGCTACTACCACAATACCCTGTACAAGACATGCCACAGCGCAGACTATCATTTCTGTAAAAGTGGTGCCGGCTTTCCCGGCCCAGCAAAAGCTCATAAAGGTATATGTTGCTATCAACAGTAAATCCGGGTGCTTTGTTTTATCCATTAATATTTCTCCGTTAATTGCTTTATTGAAATGGGATTATTCACCCTTTGCGAAGCTATCCGCTTGTGGGCAAAATTTTCGCATAATTATGCGTAATCACAACCTTTGCCTGTGTCAACACAATAATTGATATTTATAGATTTTTTTACAATTATGTGCTACTATTATAGAAAAAACAAAGGAAAATATGTAATTGAAGCAGATAACAGTAACCAAAAACTGCAAAAGCATAACAGAATTTTTGTCTCAAAATTATCCCCTGATGAAAGCGGGGACCTTAAACAAATTTTTCAGGCAGAATAAAATAAAGCTTAACGGCAAAAAAGCCCCGCTGAATACTCCCCTTAAAAACGGAGATATGCTGAACCTATACATAGACGACCGGTATTTTCTCACCCCGGACAGGGATAATGCATTTATGTTCAGCGCCAAAAACATAGATATAATATATGAAGATGAAAACCTGCTGGTTGTGAATAAACCGGCAGGTATTCCCGTCATTGACGAGGACTGGAAAAACTTTGATACACTGATAAACAGGGTAAAAAACCATTATTATTTATCCGTTGACAGCCGGACTAAACCGCAGCTTTGCCACAGGCTGGACACAGGGACCTGCGGCCTGGTGTTTATAGCCAAAAACCGGCAGTTCGAGTCCTTTATGCTGGATATTTTCAAAAACCGACAGCTGGAAAAAGAGTATATCTGTGTGGTCAAAGGAATTGTGAAGCCTGCAAAACGGATACACAGCGCATACCTGACCAAAAACAGCTGCCAAGGTTTTGTACAGATATGGCCCAAAGACAGGCCGGGAGCCAAACCAATTCAGACCGCTGTCACCGTAATTGACAGCTATGGCGACTTTTCCCTGCTTAAAGTGGGGCTGATAACGGGGCGCACCCATCAAATACGCGCACATTTGGCATACCTGGGGCACCCAATTCTGGGCGACAGCCGATATGGCATAAACGCCTTGAACAGAAAATACAAAATGAAATATCAGGCCCTGTGCAGCCGGAGAATAAAATTCGGTACAATAACTGACAGCCGATATTCATATCTTTCCGGCAAAGAACTGACCTGTCCCTTGCCCTGGTTTGCGGAAAGTTTTGAAAAAAGAGAATTTTAAAAAATTTTTTAATTTTTTTGAATGGAAATCTTCGTGTCAATCGTATTACAGATAAGAAACATTTTACACGGAGGTAAATTATTATGATTAAAACTATGACATGTCTGGCGCTGGCAGGAGCTTTGGCCTTTAACGGAATGGCCGGTAAGGGCCTGCAAAGGAATTTCATTGACGAGAACAGCGACGGCGTATGCGACAGATATGAAAGCTGTGAGGGTTACAGATGCCACAGCGACGGCGAATGTGTTTTTGAATATGACGGCAACCAGTACCGTCACGGTTGCAGGAAATAATGCTTATAAGAGGTTTTGATGAGGAGCGAGCAGGACATTACAGCGGCTATAAACCGCTATGGTGACACAGTGATAAGGATATGCATGGTATATCTTAAAAACACTGCGGATACGGAAGATATTTTCCGGGAAGTTTTTTTGAAATATGCCCAAAGCGACAAAGCTTTTGATGGAGAAGAACACAAAAAAGCCTGGATAATTAAAGTTGCTATAAATGCCTGCAAGGATATGAAAAAAAGCTTTTTCCGAAGCAAACCACTGAGCTGGATGATTCGTTTTTCGCCCGGAAACATGTCAGTGATGAAACGATAGATGTGCTGACGGCGGTTTTGTCACTGCCGCAAAAGTACAAAACCATAGTCTATCTGCATTTTTACGAAGGTTACACCGCCCCGCAGATCGGACAGATCCTGGGGAAAATACAAATTCTGTTTACACGCTTATAACCAGGGCAAAAAAGCTGCTGAAAGAGAGGTTGGAAGATTATGAATGACAAAATTCAAAAGGCTTTTGACGACATCACAGCGCCCGAAAGCCTGAAACAGCGTACAGCCCGGTATATCGCCGAAAAGCGGCAAAGCAGAAAACAAATAAGTTTTTTTAAACCGGTTTACGCACTGGCAGCCGCTGCATTGCTGCTGATTGTATTTGCAGGATACGGTATGTATTTTACACCCAGGTCAGTTATCAGCGTGGATATAAATCCTTCGGTGGAAATGGAGGTCAATATGTTTGACCGAGTGATTTCCGTAAAAGGATACAACGAAGACGGCCAGCAGCTGGCAGACAGCGTGGATGTCGTCCACAAAGATTATTACAGCGCATTAAACAGCCTTATAAACAGCGAAATCATACAAAATTGTCTGGCGGACCGGCAGGAACTGACAGTAACCCTGGCCTGTTACAACCCGGAAAAAAGCCGGCAGATGGGTGAAAGGATAAACATCTGTACCGGACGTGTGGAAAACAGTTACTTTTACACCTGTTCCTATGACTGGGTCCAAAGTGCCCACAATATGGGCTTTTCGAGCGGCAAATACCAGGCATATCTGCGGCTGCGGGAAGTTTATCCTGATATTACCCCTCAGCAGGCCGCTGAAATGACAATGAAAGAAATACACCGGATGACTGACTACTACTGCAACGGCAGCGGGCAGAGCTCCGGTCGCGGACAGCATGGACAGCATCACGGACAACAGTAAAAACAAAAACGGGCATTTTTGCCCGTTTTTTATTATATAAACAACTGGTTTTCTTTTCTTTCTCCGCAGACTTTTTTCAATGCTACCGGCAGTAAAAGTTTAATAACGCCGTTTATGCTTCTTGCCTTATGGGGGCATACGGCAACGCATCTCATACAGGAAATACATTTTTGCTTGTCAGTATTTCTGATATTATCTTTGTCGATAGCACCGGCCGGGCAGACATCTGCACACAGACCGCACTCGGTACATTTGCTTCCTGCTTTTGGAGCAAGGTGCATATTCATTCCTTTTTTATATGGCCTGTCACCTATTATCTGCAAATCAGAACCATAAGCTGCCCTGACTTTATCTATTATACGTCCGGCATATTCTTTCAATACTTGTACATCGGAATCATCCGGCCTGCCTGCCCCGTATTGGGCTGCTATGGAATGCTGGGCCACAGCTGAAACACCTGCAACCGACATAAAGCCGCAGAAATGTGCAATATCCTGCAATTCGACAAATGTATCGTCAAAATCTCTGTTTCCGTAAACACATACCAGCACAGCCCTGGCACCATTGCCTTTAACCAGTGCCAGCCTTTCAGCCGCCAGTGCCGGAACCCTGCCGCCGTAAGACGGAACTGCTATCAGCGCAAAATCTTCCGCCTTTATATCCACTGACTTGAAATCAAAATTTCTATCGCATAAATCAACTTTTACAGTCTCGTACAAAAAACCGGCTGTTTTCATTTCCTGTGAAAGGATATGCGCCACTTTTTCGGTACCTCCAGTAGGACTGAACAAAATAATATAACCTTTCATGTTCAAAAATTCCTTTGTTTTACTATTGATGTTATAAAAAATTTAAATTATAATAATAGTTGTAAAGTTTAAACTTACAATACAGATTTTAACATCATTTAGATGTAATGTCAAGATTTACAACTGATTGAAGGGTAAAAAATGCAGATAAGCCAAAAATTATCAATTGCTGTACACTGTCTGATTTTTATGTACGAAAGCCAAGTAAAAGTTACAAGTACAATTTTATCCGTAAGCACAGGCATAAATCCGGTTATAATAAGGAATCTTCTTAGTTCTTTGAAAAAAGCCGGCATAATAACGGTTGCCAGAGGTACCGGCGGCGCACGGCTGACAAAATGTCCGCAGGACATCAGCTTGTACGATATTTTTGTAGCTGTTGAGGGAAATGAAAGATCCGGACTGATAGGTATACATGCGTGCAGAAACCGCATGTGCCCCATAGCAAGAAGTATAGGCTTTGCTTTGGAAAAGCAGTATATGCAGGTTGAAGATGCTGTTATACAGAAGCTTAAAGCTCTGACATTGCAAAATGTGATTGACGAGATGGAATTATACGACCAAAAAACAAACCAGACAGAAAAATAATTAAACAAAAGGTACAGCTATCACGCTGTACCTTTTGCTATATACCGAAAATATTTTTTCGAAGTATAGGCCTTCGCCGCCGAAAAAGAGATTTTATACCCCGGATTATAATCAGCCTTTTGATGCAAACCGGTGTTGTTGCTAGGTGCCTTCCTGTTAGAATTTTTCAATAAAGTGATTGGGATACATATTCCAGTACTTTTTGTACACAAAATCTTTGCCGGTGTCAAAATTCAACTGATACATTCTGAAAAACACAGGAAAATTTTTTGGTTGCCACTGCTCTTCATAAGTATATTGATATTTCATACCGCAGGCCTGCATTACATTTCCGCTTCTTGGATTATTTACATCATGGGTGGCTGTGATATAAGGCAGGCCGTCTTTTTTCACCTGCTCTATCACGGCGCCGGCTGCTTCCGACACAATGCCTTTGTGCCAGAATTCCTTCCTGAGGCCATAACCCAAATCGTGGCTGTCCCCCATATCAACATTTATATATCCCACAGGAACATTATCACTTTTCAGGCAGACAGCGTATGCATAGGCCTGCGGCAGATTGTATTTCGCCGCATATCTTTCCTGATAAAACTTTTTTGCTTCTTCCACAGTTTTGACCGGATACCACGGCAGAAACCTGTTTGCCTCTTCATCTTTAAGGATAAGGAAGAGCGCCTGAATGTCATCCGGATTAAATTTTCGCAGTATTAAGCGCCGGGTATGTAATGTAGGTGTGTTCATAATATCTGTCCTTTCAGCCTGTAAAAGCCCGATGGTTGCATCTATTCCGAAAACGCCCTGTCAAAATCCACCGTATACAAAAAGCTGTCCGGGCTGTTGTAACAAGCCCGGGCAGACTTAACTGTATTTTGATAGTTCGGTTATTTACATCTGTTATTCACTTATAAGCCCTTTGGATATCAGGAAATCTCTGGCTATTGTGTATGGGTCCTCACCGTTCTGTGCGCCGCGGTAATTCAGACTTTGCATCTCTTCATCGGTAACTGCAAACTGCAAATCCATGCAAGCGTCGTAAACTTCGGGGTATTTTTCAACCACATCGTCTCTCAGCATACAGAACAGAACATAAGGCGGGAAGAAATTGTGGTCATCTTCCAGGAATACCAAGTCATACTTTTGCAGCAGGCCGTCGGTGCGGTAGGTTACAATAACATCCACATCGCCGTTTTCCAGTGCTATGTACATAGGAGCTGCGCCAAAGGTCAGCGCGTCTTTAAATTCCATTCCGTACTCTTCACATACAGGCATCAGACCGTCGTTTTCACGGGCGTAAAAACTCTGCGAACAACCGACAACCAGATCTTTTGCCAAAGGAGCCAGGTCGGAAACTGTCTTGAGGTTATACTTTTCGGCAAATTCCGGTTTTACCGCAAACACATACTGGTTGTTGGGACCCAGCTGGCCGGCGGCTGTTATGTCAAACTTTTTCAGCTCTTCCACAACATTATTGTATGTCTCATCCCTTTCCATACCGGGGTATATTTCCAGCCCCAGTATGCTGGCGTAATAAGAACCTGTATAGTTGGGAACACTGTCCAGGTCACCGTTTTGCAGTGCCTGCCATACCACCAGAGAAGCACCCATGGCGTTGTTAAGTTCCACTTCCACATCTGTGCGGTCTTCGATAATCTGGGCATACATCTGCGAAACAATTCTTTCTTCTATGTATTCGGTTGTACCTATGGTTATTTTATCACCGCTGTCCCAGTCTATGCTGTCATAAACTATGCTGCCGATAAGGAAAACCAGCGCGCAGGCAGCTGTTGACAAAACCAGCTTTTTGCGTCTTTTCATTCTGGCTATAACATCCGGGTTGAGCAAAGAACTGGACACCCGCAAGCTGACCGGAACAAGGGATTTTTCTATCAAGCCAAACAGAAAGTCCATAAGAAGTGCCAGCAAACACGCAGGTATAGCACCGGAAAGTATCATGTTGGTATCTATAATCTGTATACCGGCGTATATCTGTTTACCAAGTCCGCCGCCGCCTATGAAAGCGGCTATTGTAGCGGTACCCATGCTGTTTACAGCTGCAACGCGTATACCTGCCATTATTACAGGCAGTGCCAGCGGAAGCTGAACTTTGAAAAGTATCTGTTTTTCGGTCATGCCTATGCCGCGTGCCGCTTCTATTATAGACGGGTCTGTGTTGGTAAGGCCTGTGTATGTATTTCTCAATATAGGCAGTATCGCATACAAAGCTATAATTATTATGGCAGTCTTGTCACCGATACCGATAATTGGTATAAAAAAGCCCATCAGCGCCAAGCTGGGTATCGCCTGCATAACACTGGCAAGGCCCAGGAAAGGTTTGCTGGCACCGGTAACTTTTGATATAAGCAGACCAAGAGGTATACCGATAAGTATCGCTCCGAACACCGCCAACATACCTATCCTCAGGTGCTGCATGGTATACTGCAAAATAGTGCCTATATTGGCTGAAAAATATTCAAAAAAAGCTGCCATAAATCTTATACCTCCTCATAATTTATATACTGCCGGCTCAATGTGGTCACCAGACTGCTGCTGGTAATAAGGCCCAGCAGCTGCTCTCCCTCACCCAGCACCGGTATAAGGGATGTTTTGTTTTTGTTCACCATGTCCAGCAGTTTTACAATGCTGTCGCCGGGAGCGGCAGTAACCTTCGCCTGTCTGGCAATTTTATGTACAGGGGTATTTTTGTCTTCTGTTCTCTGAATATCCAAAGCGGTCACAAAGCCCAGGAAAGCCCCTTCCCTGTTCAGGACCATTGCAGTATTTACCTGATGTATACGCATCTGTTCCAAAGTCTGCAACGCCGGCAGGTTCCCTGGCACTGTCAGCGGCTGGGTTATCATGATATCTTCAGCGTGGATATATTCCGGGTTGTCCCATATTCTGTTTCTGCCCACAAATTCACGCACATATTCTGTAGCCGGATTTTTCATAATCTGCTCCGGTGTATCATACTGCACAATCTCTCCGTCTTTGAGTATACATATCATATTGCCAAGTTTTATGGCTTCGTCCATGTCGTGCGTTACAAAAACAATGGTTTTCTTCAGTTTTTCCTGTAAAAATATCAGTTCGTCCTGCAACTGACCTCTGGTAATAGGGTCCAGAGCTGAGAAAGGTTCGTCCATAAGTATTATGTCCGGGTCTGTTGCAAAAGCCCTGGCAACACCAACCCTTTGCAGCTGTCCGCCGGAAAGCTGTGTGGGGTATCTGTCCAGAAATTCTTCCGGATCAAGACCTATCATACGCATAAGTTCTTTTGTGCGCCGGGAAGTTTTTTCTTTGTCCCGTTTTTCCAGCGTGGGTATTATTTCAATATTTTCCCTTACTGTCATGTGCGGAAACAGACCTGTCTGCTGAATTACATAACCCATGCTTCTGCGCAGTTTGATTACATCATAATCCATGATGTCCTTTCCATCGATGAGAATTCTTCCCCCGGTAATTTTTATCAGCCTGTTGATCATTTTCAGACATGTGGTTTTGCCGCATCCGGAAGGGCCGATGATTACCGCAATCTGACCTGTCGGTATGGTAAGGTTGATGTTTTTTACCACTTCGGTATCAGAGTTTTGGTACTTTTTGCTGACATTTTCAAATTGTATCATTAAATTCTCCTTTCCAAGGGACCAGCACAAAAGAATTAAACAAAAAAGCCCGCAAAAGGACGGGCTGAATAAATATATAAACTTATTTACGACTGCGCTCTCCTCTTTAAAACTATGCTGAATATCCCCTATATAATTTTATTTATAATTATTATACATCAATTTTCTTATTATTTCAAATAATTAGTATATTTTCACCAAATTTTCATAAAATAGTGAAATTATATATGTTTATCCTGCGACACGGCTTTTTATTTTTCAGTCAAAATTCATCTGCAAAACATTTGATTAAATCTTTAACAACTGGTATTATATACATACAAACAAAAAAGGAGAATAACAAAATGGCAAAACTGGAAAACAAAGTTGCAATAATAACAGGCGCCGCAATGGGTTTGGGCGAAGGCATTGCACAGGTTTATGCAAAATACGGCGCAAAAATGTGCCTGATAGACCTTTCCGAACAGGTGGATGAAACAGCTGAAAAGTTGCGCAAAGAATACGGCGCACAGGTCATAACCTTCAAAGGAAATGTGGCAGACAAAAGCCAGATGCAAAAAGCAGTGGAACAGACTGTAAACGAATTTGGCAAGCTGGATGTTGTATGCTGCAACGCAGGCGTATGCCGCCTGGCTCCCTTTGAGGAAATGAGCGATGAAATGCGCGATTTCCATATTGATGTAAATATCAAAGGCGTATGGAATGTATGTCAGGCTTCTGTACCGCAGCTGCTGAAAAACGGCGGCGGCAACATAGTTATAGCATCTTCCGTAACCGGTGATATTGTGGCCGATGCCGGCGAAGCCGCCTATGCCATGACAAAAGCGGCCCTTGTAGGCCTGACAAAATGTCTGGCTGTGGAGTATGCCGACAGAAATATCCGCGTAAACTGCACACAGCTGGGCTATGCCAGAACTCCCATGGTGGAAAAGATGGCTTTGGAGTCCAACCCCGCGGACCCGGAAAGCGCAATAAGGGATATCGCAGTAGGCGTGCCGATGAAAAGGCTGGCTGACCCCAAGGAAGTCGGCGAACTGTTTGCATTTTTGGGCAGTGACGAATCCAGCTACATCACCGGTGCTCAGTTTGTAATTGACGGCGGCAGTACACTGCCTGAAACCATGAGCATGGGCACAAACTAATATTATATTTTCACAAGCATTATAAA
This sequence comes from uncultured Oscillospiraceae bacterium, assembly GCA_949297385.1. GTDB lineage: Bacteria > Bacillota > Clostridia > Oscillospirales > Ruminococcaceae > RGIG3102. Next base: position 2,108 of record CASFSP010000046.1, on the reverse strand, counting down.
ACAGGGTACCGCAACAAATAACGATACCCTGTTTGTTTTTATGATAAGTTTTCAATCAGTCTTCTTTGGGTTTTCTGTTGAGCAGGTCCTGTATGACAGCAACCATTATAAAGGCTACAAGTCCGGCCGCAAAGCCGTTGTTATAAAGGTTATATCCGCCGCACAGCGGACCGACGGCAAGAACCACGCAGGTGTGCAGAAAACCAGCCGCTATACCGTATACAGCGCCAAACTGACCGCTTATGGGCGCCAGCGCAGTGCCGAACAAGGCCGCAAGCTGGACAGACGGCGCATGGGCGTCATGTACTATAAACACAGAGGCCAGATACACACCGACAATAACAGGTATGCTGTTTTTGGGGTGTTCCCCTGCCGCTGAAAAGCCGATTGATGTCAATATTGCGCCCAGCACCGGGCCGTTCAGGTCTCCGCCTATAAGCAGTATATATGCCAGGCATATCAAACCCATCAAGCCCATATTTATCAGGACCGGGCCGATACCGTCGGTGTTTACAAAGTCGCTGGGGGATTGTCCGCTGTGTCGAAACAGTGCAAACAGTCGTTTTAGGTCTCCCTTGCACAATATCAGGCCGCTGATTATCAGCACTGAAGTCAGTACAATAACATATATCAGAACAGGCACCGGAACACCTCTGTTCCATATTGACGCAGTTTCCACAGTGTTGCCAACCGCCCTGAGCACCGAAGTAAGCACCAAAGCCAGCAGTCCGCCGGCAAATCCATAGTTAAACAGGCTGTATCCCATATGGCTGGAAAATGTATGTTCTGCCAGTGGTATGATTATATATCCTATAAAAGCTCCCACGGCAAAAGCCAGAAAAGCATTTATAACAGGATTAAACGGCCGGTACAAAAACACCGTAGTCACAAAGGGTGACAGTGTGGTTGAAAAAAGGGCCGCATTGGTATATTTCCTCATAGGCCTGCCCACATGGCGGCTGTACAGCCACACCCCTGCAAAAAACGGCAGGATATTGAATGGGTTTTTGCCAAACATCGCAAAGCCGGCCATAAGATATATCATGGCAATGGTACTGCCGCTGTAAGTTGTGTCTATAATAAATGTAAGGCATATGGAAATAAAGGTTACTATACCCGCATTTACAAAAGCCGCCCCGGCCCCGCCTATTACAAAGTAGTCTGACAGCAGCACATCCGGATGAAGAGGGAAATTCATCAGCCCCGACAATATGTTTTGCGGACTGTCCAGCATAAATCCGGTCACTACAAGGGACAAAGCCAAAGCCAGACAGCTGATTTTGGCCGCAGCAGAGTCAAAATTATCTTTTTTCTTTTCTTTGTTCATCTATATTTTCCTTTTTGCGTTTGTGGTATTTTACCATATCAGACCCAGTATGGCAAACATATATTAACCGGCTGTAAATATTTGTTAAACTTTCAATGCATTTCATTGACCAAAATATATACCGTCTGATAAAATTTGATTAAACAAATGCAGAAAAGAGGATGATTGCATGAAAAAAGTAAAAAATTTGATATTCAATGCAAATATACAACTGTATGCTTTTTTAATCATTTTATTTTGTTTAAATGAATTTGCCGGTAAATTTCAGATTTTGGATGATTTCCCCATTTGGGAATTTCTGACATTCCAGCGGGGTGTTGACACGACACCGTTCAGAACCTTTTATTATTGGAACCCTGTTTTCTTCATTCCGCTGTTGATACTTATTTTTATTACATTCTTTTTCAGCAGTGAAAACCCGTTTTCACAAAAGAGTCTTACAAAAGTAAACAAATATCTGCTTTTGCCCTTCGCCGTTTTATTTACAGCATGTATACTGTGCACATATTCCAGCCTGCTTGTGAACTATGCCGAGCTGGTAAAATACCTGGCGCTGAATTAAAAAAATCAGTCCTCTTACGAGGGCTGATTTTTTGTCTTTTAAACCCTGGCCATACCGTCTACGCTGAGTACCACTCCGGTGATGTAAGACGCTTCGTCGCTGGCAAGGAAAACAAATGCGTTGGCAATGTCTTCCTGCTGACCCAGCCTTCTCAGCGGATCCTGGGCGATAAGCGGCTCGATAACCTCTTTCGGCACAGCCTTCATCATGTCTGTTTCT
>CASFSP010000045.1 GCA_949297385.1 uncultured Oscillospiraceae bacterium | reverse complement strand
TGACTGTTAATCATGGGGTCGTTGGTTCGAGTCCAACTGGGGGAGCCATTCCAAGGCAGTGTATCTAATTACACTGCCTGTTTTTTTTGTTTCATATGTAATCCCAAACCACCGCTGTGCCCGGTGGTTTCTTTTTTTGTTATCGATTGCACCTTCTGCTTTGCCCTGTTGTATTTATGGGGTTAAGATGCGAGGCGTTAAATACTTTTTATATTTTTTCAGTTTACAAAGTTTTTTATCAGTATTTCGTTAATCTGTTTTCACTTGCTCATCCAAGGAAGGCAATGGTGTGCTAAACACAGATAAAACATATTGATTTATATTGCTTTTATATTATAGAATATAAGAAAATGCTTTTGACAGGAGAGGAGTGGGTGTTTTGCATATAGAAATAATGGTAAAAAAGGCTGGCAAGAAGGAAAAACAGATTGCCGGGGTGAAGCTGGAACTGCACAGTGTTCCGCGCACGGTAAGTGAACTTATAGAGTGCATTGTAAAAGCTTCGTATGATGATTATATGTCAAAATCGCAGTTGTCGGCTGTGTTTGAAGCAGGCGAATTGTCCTCAATCGAATATATGACAGATGATGAAATAGATGAAAAGTCTGCCGGTGGCAAAATTGATTTTGGAATTCCTGCCAGGGCTGCAAAGCAAAGTCTGTGGCTGGCTGTGCAGCTGGCAAAACAGGCATTTTGCGACGGTGAAGTCGCATTGTTTATAAACGACAAAAGATATGAGTGTCTGTCAGCTCCCATAAATCTTTCCGGCGGTGAAACCGTGACATTTGTGAAGCTGACTATGCTTACAGGCAGATTGTGGTAAAGGAGAAATAACATGGAATACAATCGGCAAACCAGAAAGGAAATGAACCAAAGTTTTATTAAAAATCATAGCCCTTCCACTGTTTTTATATTGAAAAACGGTGTGCGCAGCAAGGAGATTTTTGAAGTCATAACAGGACTGCCATACAGCTATGACGAGCATCAGCAAAAAGTTTACTCTGACTTGCAAAAGTCCATGGACGGCTATGAGTATACCCCTGCAAAATTTTTTAAGGATAATTACCAGGCGGTGGTATCCTTGTGTGCAGGCAGCAAGGCAGAAGAAAACCTGTTGTATAGATATTTCGACAAGCTAAACAAGTTTCCTTATTCCTTGGGAATAAGCAGACGCAGTGTGCGCACCTCCACATATATAGACCCGATTGACAGCATCAAAAAAATACTGTATGCCTCATACCACATTCAGATATACAATACCTCACTGGACAGATATCTGATGGATGATATGGGCCCGAGGGAACTGGACTACAAGAAAAACTCCGGCATGATACTGGGCGGTTTGTCGGACTTAATAGCTGCTCACCTGGACGGCGGAGATACGTCTTTGAAAGAAGCACTGATAAAAATAATCACGGGTGAAAACAACTCAGCTTTTATAACAGTTGATATCATAAAAGGCATAATCAAAAGCGATGACAGCGAGCTTCACCGGCTGCTGGGTCAATTGCTGGTCGCAGCCAGATTGCAGGAAGGCCTGAGACAGGCAATATGTGAAAATATGGACTGCGGCACTGCCGAAGCCTTTAAAACGCTTTTTGAAGTTATTGAAAACAACAACCTGATCAGGTTTTCGTCGGTGCGCAGGGCTGTGGCCACATGGATAGGCATTCTGGATCCGGACAGCCTTGTGCGCACATCTGACAGAACATTCCGGCTGATGAAGCAGGCGCTGGCCGGTACCCGGGAAGCTATGGCATTGACGGACAGTGATGATGCAATGAGCATTGTTGTGGGTCTGTGGGGACTGGGCTTTTATGAGGCGGAAAATGCTCTGAATGTGATGAACCGCTTTGCAGAAAGCGGTACCTTTCAGCAGAAAAGGGCGGCGGCCTTTTATAATATGAATATATATTACAGCAGATTGCAGCGTAGATTTGCAAATAAACTGATGGAAAATTTAAACAGCGACATAGAGCTGGCGGCCGCAGTTTTCTGTACATATATGAGCGATTGCAACAGGCGGGCCAATGAAGCCAGCGGAGGCTGGGGCGAAAAAAGAGAAAGCCCAAAGCCGGTGGATATAAAAAGGTGGTTTGACAGCAAAGAGGAGGCCGCGCGGCATATGCAGGTGCTGCGCAGACTGCTGGATGTAATGAAACATAAAAAATATGTGTTCAATCCTCATCTGTTTCCCTGGTACAGGGTAGAAATAACCCGCGGACAGGTGATGATCAGAATATGTGCGCTGGCCAACGGCCTGGGAGACAACCGGGTGATGGACGAGATGGCCGCAAGACTGGAGGATTTTGATGGCCGGAGCGGCGAAAGGAGTGTGCGGGCCAGGTTGTTGTTTTCACCACAGCTGTCGCCTGTGCGCAGAAATCGGCTTATATCGGCGCTGGGAGACAAGGAAACATACACCAGGCGCGAGGCGTTTTATACCGCACAAAAACTGGCTTTCACTGCACAGGAATATGAGCAGATGTGCGCAATGCTCCGTTTCAAAAACCGGGATCTGCGACTGAATATAATCACGCTGATAAAAAAGCAGGATGATGATGGACTGTGCCGCTCGCTGGAAATACTCCTTACAGACAAAAAAGAAGATATGCGTCTGGCCGGGCTGGATATTGTAAAATGGCTTGAGGAGGAACACAAAGCCGGACACGCCTTGGATATCGGCAAAAAGCTGGCATCGGCCATCCCTGCACCGACCCAGAGGGAAGAGGCACTGCTTAAAGATATACTGGGCGGCTGCAGCCGGGTGTCGGAAGAAAACCCTCTTTACAGTGATGAGGATGTTATTGCCCCCGTAAAAGTGATACGGAACAGTGCAGATTACCCAATCTTTAAAATAAGCAGGGAGCGTCTTGATCAACTGTTCGGCCGGCTGGATGACCTGATCGACAGCTACAAGGACTATGAGGTGAAAACCGCTTACGGCGAAAAAGTTTTGCTCACACAGGCAAACGGACTGCCAAGGATGAAATATACAGGCACTCCGGAAGAGGTATATCCTCTGACAGATGTGTGGAAAAAATTTTACACAGATAATATAAACGGTGAAGAAGAACTGATGGCCATGCTTATGGCGCTTACAAGCCGGAATATACAGATAAATTCCAATGCGGGCAATGCCTGCGACGGATACAACAGATATCTGCGCACACTGTCGGAGAAACTTTTCGGCAAAGCGGTAACAGAATTTGACCGGTCTGTCTATAAATACGGGAAGAACCGAAGCCGGAGTATGTTTTTTTATTATACCGACAACCTGATGCGCCGGGTGGTAAAACTGATGGCAGATATGCTGATAGGCAGCGAATACCGCTTTGGTTTTGGAGCGAAAGTTGTCAGATACCTGTGCCGGCAGGTCCCGCGGGACAAAAGAGGACAGACAGTACATTATAAAACGGGCTCTGTTGAAAGACAGGAGTATGTGACGCCGCTGAATTCGCGGATTTTTTCCACGGCGGTGGACTTTATGTCTGACAGCCGGTACAGCAGCCGGCACTGGAAAGAGCGATTTGAAATGCTGTATGCCTTGAATCAGCTGTACAGGAAAGAAGACAGTGAGCAAAGCGGCAGGTTTGTCAGCGGCAAGCCCCTGCGGTCGCTGGACTATGTGAGCGGCGCCTATTACGGCGCAATAACAGCCGCGCAGATGTTCCGCGGAATATTTGAGGACGGCAGCCTGAGGGATAAGCTGAACAGCCTTTTTGCGGTATACAGAGCCCAGAGGTGGACAGGTCTGCAAAAGACGATAGAAAAATACGGCATATACAGGGATGATAAGCTGAAAAAATTTTTGCTGGACACCGCAGACAAGGTGGCTGACAGGATAGTAAGTGTAGAGTGCCTCCGCACCGACAGCCCCACAGAGTATTCATCGGCTGTCACGAGCATAGAGTATTTTTGCGGCACAGACCATCTGGCCAGCCTGCTTACCGCACTGGGAGATGACAAGTTTGCCCGCAGGGACAGTTTCGGCTTCAGCTTTGGCGGCGGTGGCAGTAAGAGGGTAAATCTGTGTCATCTGGTATCTGTATGCCATCCGCGGCCGGGTGAAGATGCCCATACCCTGGCGCAGGCGCTGTCGGGCAGAAATATAAGCGAAAAGCGCCTGATTGAAACGGCAATGTATGCACCGCAGTGGCTGGACATCATTGAAGAGTATCTTGACTTTACCGGGCTGAAAACCGGCGCATATTATTTTATCGCCCATATGAACGACCGGTACGGTACCGACCGGCGCAGATTTGCCGAAATATCCCGCTTTACACCGCTGGAAAAGCAGGAATTGCTGGACGGCGCCTTTGATATAGACTGGTTTTATGAGGCGTATGGAATATTGGGCGAAAAACGCTTTGATATGTTGTACGACGCGGCGAAATATATCAGCGACGGCAGCCGCCACACCCGCGCCAGAAAGTATGCTGATGCGGCGCTGGGCAGGGTGAGCGCCGGCCGGCTGGAGGAAGAAATAAAGGCAAAACGAAACAAGGATCTGCTGATGAGCTACCCGCTGGTGCCGCTGGACGACAGAGAGGATATGCTGCACAGATATCAGTTTATACAGCAGTTCCGCAAGGAGAGCACACAGTTTGGTGCTCAGCGCCGCGCCAGCGAGGGCACTGCCTGCGATATGGCACTGCGCAACCTGGCCACCAGAGCCGGTTTCAAGGATACCACACGCCTGATACTGGCCATGGAAAACGACCTTGCCGACAGCATGAAGGACTGTTTTGAATACAGAATCATCACATCCGGCGGACAGACTGTCAGTGTACGCCTTTCCCTGCCGGAAAACGGCCGTTCAAAGGTGGAAGTGCTGAAAGACGGAAAGAGGCTGGCCTCACTGCCGTCAGCATTCAAAAAGGATGAATATGTGCGGAAGCTGAAAGAAAACGCCAAAAAAATCGCTTCGCAGTACAGTCGTACCGTTAAGATGCTGGAGCAAGCAATGGAAGACAGGGAAACATTTACCGCTCAGGAGTTATTCCCGCTGAAAAGCAATCCGGCTTTGGCGCCGGTGGTTGAAAACCTGGTTTTTACCGCTGACAATGTCGGCAAATTCGGAATAATCAGCGGTGAAAATGAACTTACGGCAGAAGACGGTCAGGCGATGAAGATAAGCCGGGATACGCCGCTGAGGGTGGCTCATCCGTACGATATGTATACAGCAAAAAACTGGTCTGCCTGGCAAAAATTTTTCTTTGAAAAACAGCAGGCTGACGGTTCAAAACAGCCTTTCAGACAGGTGTTCAGGCAACTGTATGTAAAGCTGGAAGAAGAGCTGGACAGCGAATATTCCAGGCAGTTTGCCGGCTGGCAGATACGGCCGCAGCGAACTGTCGCGGCGCTGAAAGGCCGCCGTTGGTCCGCAGACCGGGAAAACGGCCTGCAAAAGGTTTATTACAGGGACAACATAGCTGTGACAATGTATGCGCTGGCAGACTGGTTTTCACCGTCGGACATAGAGGCCCCCACATTGGAATATGTGGCTTTTTATGACAGGAAAAACCTTAAACCCGTCAAAGTGGGCCGGGTGCCGGACATTGTGTACTCCGAAACCATGAGGGATGTGGACCTGGCGGTGAGCATCGCCGGCGCCGGCGGCACTGACCCGCTGTCCAGCCATTCCACAATGGAGATGCGCCGGGTGATCGCTGAATACAATATACAGCTGTTCGGCCTTGAAAACGTTACGGTAAAAGGCTCCCATGCGTTTATACAGGGCAAAAAGGGAGAATACACTGTGCACCTGGGCAGCGGCGCGGTGCATATGCTGCCGGGCAGAATGCTGAATATACTGCCGGTACATTCACAGCACAGGGGAAAAATTTTCCTGCCTTTCCTGGACGAAGACCCCAAAACCGCAGAGATTATCTCCAAAATTATTTTGTTTGCCGATGACAGCAAGATAAAAGACCCGTATATTTTAAATCAGATGCAGTAAAGCTGTCAGGTTAAATTCGATGACATCTGAGACTGAAAAGATAAAAACAGAAAAGGCCCGGACACCCGGGCCTTTGACTTTAATTGCCGTAGCTGGTAAATTATTATATAAGAAATATATCGGAGGCGGCTATGAACAGCGAAAAGATAAAAAATATAATAAAGGGTGATTTTACCTATGAGGGAAAGGCCTATTTCCCGCTGCTTGATATGGAGATAGATGTGTATTTTGACTATGATGTGCCGCTACGGTATGCGGATAAGTGCGTAAAGCGGCTGGAAAACCTGAAACAAAGCACAATAGACCGGCTGTGTGAAGGCGCATACAATTACTGCACAGATTTCAGCCGTATGGCCGGCGAGGAGGCTGTGCCGCGGGGCACAGGGCCGGACCAGATACTGGAATATGTATACCCGCTGGTTATGATAATTGAAACACCTCTGACAGACGAGCCGGCCTGGCATATGGAGTGCGGCTGCCGGTGGGATGAAGAGCATGGCCTGGAATGGACTGTGCGCGGTGACCGGGTGCTGTATGTGGGTTCGTTCAGTGATGAAAGCCCATGGCTGGACAGGGAGTATTTTGCCTCTGCCGACTGGAACTATGCACCGATAGCCACAGGCGCTTCGCAGCGGTAAAAGCAGATATGCAACCCCAGGTGGCATAAAAGCAAATTCAGCTTGGTGGATTTTCACCACCTGTTGGTGTAAACTGCCTCCAAAGGAGATGATTATACAATGAGTTTTGCAGAGAATTTAAAACAGGCGAGAAAAGACAAAGGTATGTCTCAGGAGGAACTGGCCGAAATGCTGTCAGTCAGCCGCCAGGCGGTCGGAAAATGGGAGGCAGGACAGGGCTATCCGGAGGCGGAAAAGCTTATTGAGCTGGCGCGGAAGCTGTCCTTATCCCTGGACTGGCTGTTTTTCGGCCAAAGCGGTGAAAAAGAAAAAGACAGGTCAGAGCGTCAGATAATTACCATATATTCCAAAGATGCCATTGTAAACTGTATGAAGGTGAGAATGACCAGATTGTATATGTTTTCCCGGCGCAAAAACAAGCCTAACTATGCACTGTACGGCGTTGACAGACACGACACCTTCTGGGGCGAATGCAATACGATTCCGGGGCTGTATGCCACCAGGGAGGACGCGGAAAAAGAAATGCGGGAAGTTACACGGGCGATAAAAGCAAACAAAAGCAGTTACGACATAAAATATGCACTGTGATATATTGGAAAAATTATACTGTAAGTTATATTTTTTAAACATAAAACAAAAAAGCCGCCATAGGGCGGCTTTTGATATTTTGCTTATCCCAAAGCCACATCCAGTACCATCATAACTGTAAAGCCCAGGGAAAACATTATTGTTCCGATATTAGAATGCTTTCCGGCACTCATTTCCGGTATAAGTTCTTCCACAACCACATATATCATTGCCCCGGCGGCAAAGCTGAGGGTATAGGGCAGTATGGGCAGTATCATCGAGGAAGCAGCGATGGTAAGAAAGGCGCCGATGGGCTCTACTATGCCGGACAGCGCCCCAAGGATAAAGGCTTTTGTCTTGCTTACACCCCGGGAGCGCAGAGGCATGGATATAATTGCCCCTTCGGGAAAGTTCTGTATCGCGATACCGACGGACAGCGCCAAAGCCGCCGCCAGCGGAGAGGCGGAGCCGGCAGCCATGGCCGCCGCATAAACAGCGCCTACTGCCATACCCTCCGGCAGGTTGTGCAAAGCCACCGCAAACAGCAAAAGTGTGTTTTTGTTCAGCCGGCATTTAGGACCTTCACATTGCCGGTCCAGGTGCATATGGGGAATCACCTTGTCCATGAAAAGTAAAAAGGCAATTCCGGCAAGAAAACCCACAGCCGCCGGTACAAATGCCATTTTCCCCATATCTTGCGACATATTCATAGCCGGTATCAAAAGGCTCCATACCGATGCAGCAGTCATAACACCGCCGGCAAAGCCCAGCAGCGCTTTCTGAACAGATGCCTTCATTTCATTTTTCATTACAAACACACAGGCTGATCCCAGTGCTGTTCCTATAAAAGGGATGAGCAACCCCTGCACAATCTTATATGTCATAGTTTTACCTCTGGTACATTATAATTTAGATGTATTATAAGTTAGCTTATGACAACTGTCAATATGTACAGTAATCAGGTCACATAACTGATGCAGGGTACTTTACTTTTTGTCCCATATCAACGAAAAAAGACGGACAATGTCCGTCTTTTGGCCGATGGGTCAATCATCCGATTTTATATTTTTTGTTTTCCAGGCGAAGTCTGTCAGCTATCATGGCAATAAATTCGCTGTTGGTGGGCTTGCCGCGCATATTGTTTATGGTATAGCCAAAGTAGTCGTTCAGGACATCCACATTACCTCTGTCCCAGGCCACTTCAATTGCATGCCTTATGGCGCGCTCAACCCTGGAAGCTGTGGTGGAGTTCATCTTTGCTATATCGGGATACAATCTTTTGGTAACCAGGCTGATGACTTCCGGCGACTCCATCACCATTATTATGGACTGTCGCAGAAAACCATATCCTTTGATATGAGCCGGTACGCCCATATTGTGCAAAACTTCCGTTACGCGGCTTTCCAGGTCAGGCATGGGCTCTGTCTGCCGTTTGATGTTAAGCATGGATGTAATTCTGGCATAAACTGCTTCAAAGGAATAAGGTTTAAGAAAATAATAATTAAACCCTGCCTCCATAACCCGGCGCATTGTGTCCTCGTTGTCAAAGGAACAGGCGGCGAAAAACAGCTTTGGCGGGTTGGGCAGCCGGCATGCCTTTTCTTTCATGGCAATGGCATCCAGCCCGCTTAAAAATACATCGGTGAAAACCACATCAGGACAAAACCGCCCGATCTTTTCCAAAAGGAGATTTCCGTCCTTTTCGCAAAATTCGACCTCGGCGTCTTTGTCTTCAAAGAAATGTTTGCATCCTTCAATAATTTGAGTGTTTTGTTCACAAAAAAGAATTTTGAGTTTGGTGTTCATATTGTTCTCCTGAATAAACTAATACACAGTTTGACAAGCATTTCTATCAACCACTACAATGTTACCATTTTTTAACAAAGCCCTTCAATGGGAATAATATCGAAAAAAGTCGAATTTCTTAAAATATGAAAAATTTGCAAAAATTTTAATATTTATAAGTTTTTCGGTGCCCAAAACGACAGTTTGATAAGTTGCTGTTTTTGCTTTGTCATCCGGTAGGCAGCATAACCGCAGGGGTATTATGTTACCACAGCAGCGGAAAGCTTTTTGAGCGCCATATACCCGGCTATGGTTTGTT
>CASFSP010000044.1 GCA_949297385.1 uncultured Oscillospiraceae bacterium | reverse complement strand
TGCGCATACTGAACTTTGTCGCCAAAACATACCTTACCGTTATCCGCGGCACTCCGGTGGTGGTACAGCTGATGATAATGTACTATGTCATTTTTGCGTCATCCACCAATGCCATACTTATTGCCACCATGGCTTTCGGCATAAACAGCGGTGCTTATGTTGCAGAGATATTCCGAAGCGGCATAATGTCTGTGGACAAAGGCCAGTTTGAAGCCGGGCGCTCCCTGGGTTTTAACTACATACAGACAATGTGGTATATAATCATACCCCAGGCGCTGAAAAATGTGTTGCCTGCGCTGGCCAACGAATTTATAACCCTGTTAAAAGAAACTTCCGTTGCCGGCTATGTTACCATTACCGACCTGACCAGAGCCGGCGACCTTATCCGCGGCAGGACATTTTCCGCCTTTATGCCGCTGATTGCCGTAGCCCTGATATACCTGGTAATGGTTGTTATACTCACCTGGCTGGTGGGAATACTGGAAAGGAAGTTGAGAACAAGTGACCACTGATGAAATTTTGATAAAAGTAGAAGATTTGAAGATGGATTTCGGCCCGGTACAGGTGCTGAAAGGAATATCCACACAGATTAAAAGGGGCGAAGTGCTGGTTATTGTAGGCGCTTCCGGCAGTGGCAAAAGCACATTTCTGCGCACACTGAACCTGCTGGAAGAACCCACCGGCGGACACATCTACTTTGAAGGTGTGGACATAACCGACGAAAAGATAGACATTAACCTGCACCGACAGAAAATGGGCACTGTTTTCCAGCAGTTCAACCTGTTCCCGCACATGAGCATACTGGACAACATGACACTGGGCCCGATAAAACTGCTGAAAAAGAGCAAGGCTGATGCCGAGGCAGAGGCCATGGAACTGCTGAAAAGGGTAGGTCTGGCCGACAGGGCCAAAGCATATCCCAGCCAGCTGTCCGGCGGACAGAAACAGCGTGTTGCCATTGTGCGCGCACTGGCAATGCACCCGGATGTGATGCTGTTTGACGAACCTACCAGCGCCCTGGACCCGGAGATGGTAGGCGAAGTGCTGGATGTAATGAAAAATCTGGCCAAAGAGGGCATGACCATGGTGGTGGTAACCCATGAAATGGGCTTTGCCCGTGAGGTGGCCGACAGGGTCATGTTTATCTGTGACGGTGTTATAGGAGAAGAAGGAGCTCCGCAGGAATTTTTCACCAACCCCAAAAACCCGCGCCTGAAAGATTTTCTTTCCAAAGTTTTATAGAGTTAAAACCGGCTGAAAGGCCGGTTTTCTTTTTGTATTACAATTTGCCTGGGCGGAGGTTTTATGATATACTTATAAAAAAATTATCGGGAGAAAATTATGATAAAACTTATTGCCACAGACCTGGACGGCACCTTGCTGAGTGATGACAAAAAGCTGCCAGACGATTTTGACCGGGTGCTGGATCGGCTGGAAGAAAAGGGAGTTGTACTGGTGGCCGCCTCCGGACGCGACTACAACGGCGCGGCGCAGTTTTTCGGCGACAGAGCCAAAGATATGATGTTTGTATGTGACAACGGGGCCAACATATACGACAAAGGAAAGCTGATACAGACTCACACCATACCGCGGCAGACAGTACACAGAATACTGACTTTGCTGGAAGGCATACCGGACGCCGACCCGCTGCTGTGCTCTACCAACGGTTCTTACATAACCTACGGCACACCGGCCTTTATGGAAAAGATGAAAAATCATTACTCACCGGTGACGCTGGTGGAGGATATTCACGGTCAGGACAGCGGTGTGTTTAAAATATCGGTATATGATGTGACAGGTGATATACGCAATCACCTGTATATGCCGCTGACAGAAGCTTTCGGGGACGAGCTGACAATACATATATCCGCAAACATATGGGTGGACATAATGGCGGATACCGCTGACAAAGGCCGGGGCATAGAATATATACAAAGCCTGCTGGGAGTAACACGAGATCAGACCATGGCTTTCGGTGATTTTTACAACGATGTACCTCTGCTGAGCAAGGCCAAATACGCCTTTGTAATGGATAACGCCAATGATGACCTGAAAAAGATGTTTCCTTACAAAGCTGGTGACAACAACAGCGGCGGCGTGACCAAAGCGATAAAAGAATGGGTGCTGGATAAGGAATAACTCTTTGTTCTCATTTTTAAGGCCATAAAAAGTTTTTCATATAAAAATGATATGGTTTACCCCGGCATACTGCCGGAGATGTTGAAATATTTTTTCCAAATTTTATATCAAAAAAGGCCGCTATAACAGCGGTCTTTTTTGTTTCAGTCCAGCAGGCCGTACACCCTGTAAATCGCCAGGATGTTCCGGTCTGTGAGCCTGGTGCCCATAAGCTGGCGGTA
>CASFSP010000043.1 GCA_949297385.1 uncultured Oscillospiraceae bacterium | reverse complement strand
TGAGCATACTGAAAAACCTGACGCTGTGCGGCGCAAATACAAACGGTGTTTATAAGTGGGTCAGAGATTTTCTGTCAAAGTACACAACAGAGTTGCCGGATAAGGAGTAGAGTAATAATCAAAAAAGAATGCCCCGAGCCATACAGGCCCGGGGCATTCTTTTGGTTAATAGACATACTTTATGTCAAATTTAATTATATTAGTCGCGCAAGAATTTTTCAATGGTACTTTATTCAAAACTACCGCTAAAAATGCACATGACACATAAATGACACAGTAATTTGGCAATTCCTTATGATATAAGCAAAAGAATAATTTTCGAATCCCTCAATCTCCGCCAATAAATAAAAAAAGCCCTGATTTTCAGGGCTTTTTTGTTTTATTATTTTATGCAAAGATAAGCTTTGTAAATTGAATAATGTTTGCCGTATTTAAAAACAGCCGTATGGGTTATGTACCATACGGCTGTTTCTGTATTTATTTTTGCTGTTTTAATATTTTTTCAACACGACTGATAACCATGTCCATTGCAACTGTATTGAAACCGCCCTCCGGTACAATTATATCAGCGTATTTTTTGCTTGGTGAAACAAATGTGTCGTGCATGGGCTTTACGGTGGACAGATATTGATTTATAACGCTTTCCACTGTTCTGCCGCGGCGTTTGGTATCCCTTTGCAGTCGGCGTATAAACCTGATATCATCATCGGTATCTATAAATATCTTTATATCCATAAGATCGCGCAGTTCCTTGTTTTCAAACAAGAGTATGCCGTCTATGACAATTACTTTTGTGGGGTCTACCTTGACGGTCTCTTCCAGCCTGGTGAACAGCTCGTAGGAATATACAGGCCTGTAAACAGGTTTCCCTTCTTTAAGCCGGCGTATATGCTCTATCATCAGCCGGGTATCAAAAGAAGACGGGTGATCATAATTTTGCTGTTTTCTCTCTTCCAGCGGCATATCGCTGAAAGGCTGGTAGTAGTAATCATGGCACAGCACAGATATTGGCTGCCTGAAACGGCTGACAATTTTTCTGGCAAATGTGGACTTACCACTGCCGCTGCCGCCGGCGATACCTATTATTACGGGCTTTTTCATTTTTGAACATCCTTTGGGTGCAAATTTTATGTGAACATAACAATGAATAAAACATACACAACATAAAAAGATAAAATAACAACACCCTGCCATTTTTTAAACGCTTTGTTTTTTATGGTTGGCAGCAGCACCAGAAGCATCAGCAATATGGCCGCGGGCAGGTCTATATATACTGTTCTGGGAGATATGGCAAGGCCGCCGCCGCTTACCATGGAACACACAGGCAAAATCAGCGCGGTGTCGATTATATTTGCACCGATTATGTTACCCACTGTCAGGGCACTTTCGTTTTTTGCTATGGCTGTGGCAGCTGTTATCAGCTCAGGCAGGGATGTGCCGACAGCAATCAGTGTGAGGCCGATTATATCTTCGCTTACTCCCAGGGCGTATGCAAGTATCTGGCCGTTCGTGACCAGCATGCTGGCACCAAGCACAATTCCGCAGGCACCAAGTACAAATTTAGCTGTGTTCTGTGCCGCTTCCGGGAAGGTTATGGGTATTCGGTCGGCGCTGTTGTCAGTGTGGGCTCTTTGGCCTGATTTGACATTTGAATATATGTAAGCGGCTAAAACTGCCATCAGCATAAAGCTGTCAGTAATTGAAATCCTGCCGTCTACACCAAGCCGCAGAAGGGCTACGGCCGCCAGCAGCATTATGCATGCTTTGGGGGCAAAGTCTTTTAAGTTTACTGCGGCAGGACTGGCTATAAGTCCTATGGACATACCGACACCTATATTTGCGGTAACACTGCCTATGGCGTTTCCGGTGGCTATGCCAAGGCTTCCGTCTGCCGTAGCCAGGACGGAAACAAAAAGCTCAGGTAAGGTTGTGGCTATGCTTATGACAGTCGCGCCGATAATAAGCTTTGGTATTCCGGTGACATCACTGATCCACACGGCTGCATCCACAAAGGTATCCCCGCCTTTGATGAGTATAAACAGCCCAAGGGTAAACAGGAGCATCGGCATAAATACTGTTTCCAAAAAATACACCTCTTAATAAATATTTCGGATTATCCTTTGCTGCATGAACATAACCCAAAACAACAAAGCCTAATCTTTTAATATAATTTTAGTGCGAGTGTATCGGATTTATAACATTCAATTGAAAACAACAGGTTTATACCACCGGCAAAACAGTGTAAAGCAGCAGTATAGACAGCGATGCCGTGATATTCCCCAATATCCGGCAAGGCAAAAGCAACAAAGGAAAGAATTTCCTTTGTTACATTTTAACCTAAAAATTATCCTTCGTAAAGTGGTTTTGGAATTTTAAAAAAATTGTGTTGTTATGTATTTAAAAATACAGCTTTGACACACCTTTGCCGCGTTTGTATATCTCTTTTGCACAGCGGGAAGCGTGTTCTATAATTTCATTTTGGTCAAAGGTAAGTTTACCGTTTCGTTTTACAAATTTTCCGCCAATCATTACATCGGTTATATCAGATGACGCCTGGGCAGAATATATAATGGCTGCCAGCGGGTTGTAGACAGGCGCGCAGGAAAGAGTGGAAAGATTGAATATATTAAGGTCTGCACTGTATCCTTTTTCCAGTTTTCCGCTGTTGAAAGGCAGAAAGTTATGGCCGTTCATCATGTATTTCCAGATTTCTTCAAGAGTAAAACTTTCTGCGTTGTCGTTCCATTTTCCCAACAGGGCAAACAGGCGCATCTGTTCCAGCACATCGTTGGAGTTACTGCTGGCTGCGCCGTCGTTTCCGCTGGTTATGTTAAGCTTGTCCCTCATATCCCAGAGATCGCCTTTGTACATTCCCAGTTTCATATAAGTCTTGGGTGAGACAGCAAAACAGGTGTCTTCCCTGATAAATTTTAAATCTTTCGGCTCTATCCACAGACCATGGCCAACTATACACGGAATATCAAATCCTCCGGCTTTGGCAACTACGGCAAATGGAGTTCGGCCTTCGTGGTCTTTTTTGCTCTGTTCTACCTGCGCTTGTGTTTCACTGATATGTATGTGTATGCCGCATCCCAGTTGTTTTGCCTTGTCTATAACCTGCTTCAATACGGCTTCGGAGCAGATGTACGGTGAGTGAGGTCCCATTCTCGGGCTGATCAGCCGGTTGCCTTTGTACCGGTGGAAAAATTTTTCTGCCCGATCAAGCTCCCGTGTACAGTTCCCTCCAAAACCAAAAATGGTATAGGCAATGTCTGCCCTGATACCAGTTTCCGTGCAGGCTTTTGCAATAAGTTCGCCTTTGAAATAGTGGTCGGCAAAGGCGGTGATACCGTTGTTTATCATCTCTGCGCAGGCCAGCTTTGCACCCCGGCATATATCTTCGTCAGTCATTTTGCTTTCATAGGGCCACAGCTCCTTGTTGAACCAGTCGTCTATATTTACATCTTCAGCAATGCCTTTGAATATGTTCATGGGGCTGTGGGCGTGCATCGACACAAAGCCGGGTGTAATAAATTTGCCTGTGCAGTCCACTGTCTGTCCGTCGCAATTCAAACCTTTGCCGATATCAGCAATTATTCCGTCTTCTATAAGTATATCGGTATCCGGAATAACATTGCCGTTTTCATCGATAAGATTTCCGCGTTTTAAAAGAGTTTTCATATTCTCCTCCTTGTGTTGTTAATTATCAGTAGCCCAGAAACAATACGGCGCATACAGCGCATATTTCACGCAGCATTGACGGCAGGAATACCCATATATCAGTGCCTGTGGCACAGGCTGATACATTTTCAAAACCAGCCTGGCGGGCACATATGCCGGCTCTCAGACAGTGAAAAGAATTGGTAACATAAACCACATTCTGTGTGGCTATGTCCGCATCTTTCAGTAGTTTGAAGGCGTTTTCAAAATTCTGCCTTGTGTTTGCGGCACTTTCATCGCAAAGGATTATATCCGGGTTGATACCATGCTCAGTCAGATACTTTTTCATAGACCGCGCTTCGCTTACCTCGGATTTTTTACCGGCTGTTCCGCTGACCACAACAGCTTTTACATTGTTGTTACGGCAGTATTCTATACAACCGTCCAGCCTGTTCTGTGCGGCTGCCGACGGTGTGCCGTCTGCATTTACACCACTTCCAGGCACTATTACCGCGTCTGCATCGCTTTTGGGCGGTATGCAGGCAAACATCATTATATATCCTGCCATAAAACAGAAAAACATCAGTGCGCCTGTTATACACTGCCTGACAACATACCCCCGGCCCGCCAGGCTTAAATTTTTCCGCTGAACCCAGTATCTGGCCAGCACGAACAGTAACACTGCCAGCAAAAACAAAATTGCCAGCCCCAGAAAAAAGCTCTTTTGCGCCAAAAGCACTGCCGTGTTGACAAACAGTGCAAAGGACAAAATATAAAGTATGGTTTGCAATATTTTCCTCCGGTCTGTCGTATATATAATGAGACGACTGCACATCCATTAAGTATTTATTAAGAATTGATAAAATTTTATAAGCATTATATCATATTAATTGAAAAAAGTCATTAACAGTGTTATAATTCTGTCAATACCCAGACTTTTATTGACTTTTTAAAGGTGAAAAAATGATACGAGTTGAAAAATTGCGAAAAGTTTATAAAGTCGGCGGAGAAAAGGTTGTGGCGCTGGATAATGTCAGCGTAGAGATTGAAAAGGGCGAATTTTGTTGTATAGTGGGTACTTCCGGCAGCGGTAAGTCCACTTTGCTGAACATGCTGGCCGGGCTGGAAAAGCCCACAAAGGGCAAAGTTAAAATAAACGGACAGCTGGTAAACAAAATGACCGAAAAAGAACTGGCGGTTTTCAGGCAAAACAATATCGGTTTTATATTTCAGTCTTATAACCTGATGCCGACTATGACGGCAGTGGAAAATGTAGCATTTCCGCTGATGTTCAAAGGCGTACCCCAGAAAATCAGGGAAAAGCGCGCCAGAAAAATTTTGGCAGAGATGGGCCTTGGTTCAAGAATGAACCACAAGCCGCGGGAAATGTCCGGCGGCCAGCAGCAAAGGGTGGGTATAGCCCGCGCTTTTGTAAGCAAGCCAAAGGTTATTTTTGCAGACGAGCCCACAGGAAACCTGGACAGTGCAACCACGGAACAGGTTATGAAGATGCTTCTGGATATATCGCAGAAAAATGACATAACATTTGTAATGGTTACCCACGATCCGGAGCTGGCCAAGATGGCGCGCCGAGTGATAACCCTTAAAGACGGGCGCGTAATCAGCGATACCAGGGACGGCGTCAGCCTGCTGGAAGAAGACGAAAAAATAGCAGAGTCCTTTGAAGAGGAAACTGCCAATGAGCAGCCGGAAACCCAGACTGAAGACGAGCAGCCTGCACAAATTCCCGGCAATCAAGAGGTAAGTAATGGCCGGTCGCAAGCGATAAGCCAATAAAAAATATTTTTTAGAGGAATTATTATGAAGAACAAAACATTAAAAAAAGCATTAAGCGCCGCAACAGCTTTTCTGTTGGCTGTTACGACGGTTTTTTCTCCATTTGCGGTTTATGCGCTGGAGGATGATCAGACAGGAGATGTTGTGGTTACACAACCCGCACAGGAAACAGGGAGCGTTCAGAACGCAGGCGGCAGCGGGAGCGGAAGCGATACAGAACCGCCAGTTGTGACCAACGACAATATATACATAACCAACTACCGGGTAGTTGATGCAGGTGGAAATCCTGTTACAAAGATTGTGCCCGGTGACAAGGTTATCATTGCTGTAACTGTAATAGACGAAAGAGTTGAAAACGGTGATTTTGGTGTACCCAGCGGAAGCCAGACTTCACGTATTCACATAAATATGGCCCAGGGTGCATTTTCAATAAACAGCGCTTCAAATATCACATGTAAGATGAGAAGTACTGTAAATGTAGCCGGCAGCAACGGAAGCTATGATGCCATATGCTATACTGTTGAATTCAGGGATGTGGTTTATCAGGGCGGTTCTCCTGAGTTCAGCTTTAATGTAAGCTATACAGGCAAGACCGAAAGCGGTGCAGACAACAACATGCCTCTGGCTGTTCCGCAGAAACTTTTGTCTTTGAATATAACAGAAGCAGTGGACGATGTTCCGGCACCTACCATAATCCTCAACAGTGCCAATTACGGCAAAGTTGCAACAGTGGGTGAAGCTTTCAGCCTGGTGACAGTGGCCACAAACACTTCTGAAAACCTGGAGCTGGAAAATGTATCCCTTAAAATCGAATTGCCCACAGGCCTTAATCTTTCCAGCGGTAACAGCCAAATACTGGTTGGAAAAGTGGGTAAAAAAGGATCTATAAACCATACATTTTCACTGGTAGCAGAGGGTGTTGGAAACGATGTTACTTCCTTGCCGGTAAAGCTTATATACACATTTGAAGCATTTGTAAACGGCAAACGTACACAGTATACATCTGAGCAGGCTTTGTCCATAAACGTTCAGCAGCCCACAAGGTTTTCCATTCAAAGTTCAAATATTCCCACGGAAATTTATATGGGCAACGAGGGCTATGCCTCATTACAACTGGTAAACAAAGGTAAAACAACAGTTTACAATGTAACAGCAGAAATTGTAAGTGACCAGGTATCCGGCAGTGAAGTGGAATTTTTGGGCAATATAGCTCCGGGTTCCAACTCTGATGCAGAATTTTACTTCACAGCCAATGAACTGGGTACAGCCAGCGGAAAAATAGTTGTGACATACGAGGATGCTTCCGGTACACAGTCTAAACTGGAAAGAGAATTCAGCGTGAATGTTTTGGAAAGCATTCCATTTGATCCGGGCATTACAGACCCGACTGTTGTTCCGGAAGAGCCGAAGGCCAGCCCCATACCCTATATCATAGGCCTGGTAGTTGTCGCCGGAGCAGGCGGATTTGTATTTTATAAAAAGAAAAAGGCCAAAAGGCTTGCAGAATTAGAGGAAGACGATGAAGATATCTGATCTTTTAAAGCTGTCTTTAGATAATCTGAAAAGGCGCAAAGGCCGTACATTTCTTACGGTCCTGGGCGTTGTCATCGGTACCTGTTCCATTGTAATGATGATATCTATCGGCGTGGCTTTGGACAAAAGCTACGACGATATGATGCAGGGCATGGGTGACTTGACCCTGATAGAAGTTTATAACTGGAGCAGCAGCGGCTCTGAAACACAGCCTCTGACAGACAAGGTTATAGAAGATTTTTCAGCCATACCAGGCGTAAGGGTGGCAACACCTTTGTACAGACCATCTCAGCTGAGCATGCAGTGTGCCAGCGGTACCAACGATAAATACAAAACTTATGCTGATATCATAGGCCTTAATGAGCGGGCTCTGGCAGATTACGGATATGAGCTGAAAGAAGGTCGTTTTCCGACGGCTTCGGACAAGGAATATACCGTAATAGTAGGTGAAAACTTTGCCTACAACTTTACAAACCAGCGCAAGCAGTATCCGCACAATATGGTTCAGCCCATACCAGACGAAAACGGTGTGATGCCAAAGCCTTTTGTTGATGTGCTCAATGATGAAATCAGGCTGCAAGGCTACTCCTGGGACGAAAACGGCGAAAAGCTGCGGATAGAAAAAGAGATAAAAGTCGTTGGTGTGCTTAAAGGTGACACTTCCAAAGGTTACGAGACCATGTACGGTATGATAATGAACCTGGAAGACTTGATAAAGCTGGAAAAAGAGTATATGAAAGCCAACGATATCAAAGATCCGAACCGAGGCAAAGAAAGGTCTTACAGCCAGGCGGCTGTAAAGGTGAACAACATCGAAGATGTTGAAGAAGTCACAAAACGGATTGAAGACCAGGGCTATCAGACATACTCTATGTCCAGTATAAGAAATGAAATGAAAAAGCAGACCCAGGTAATTCAGCTGATACTGGGCGGCCTGGGAAGCATATCACTGTTGGTATCAGCCATAGGCATAGCCAACACAATGACAATGGCTATCTATGAAAGAACAAAAGAGATAGGCATTATGAAAGTTCTGGGCTGTGAGCTGAAAGACATAAAGAATATGTTTCTTGCAGAAGCTGCCGGAATAGGATTTTTGGGCGGCATAGTTGGTATTGTGATATGTTATGGCTTGTCGGCATTGCTCAATACCTTGGGGGCCTCGCTGGCCGGAGGTATTACCGGCGGTGTAAAGGTATCTATCATACCTGTATGGCTTGCTGCTTTCGGCATGGGATTTTCTACTTTTATCGGCATTTTGTCCGGCTATGTTCCGGCTTTGCGTGCAGTAAAGATTACAGCGCTCAGCGCTATAAGACACGATTGATCAAAAGGGCGGCCAGGCCGCCCTTTTTTGTTGCCAAAATTATCCGCAGGCATTACAATATAATAAAACAGTGCAAAAGGAGTGACAGTGTTGGAGCTTTTGAAGTCATTGCAGAATATAGTTGATTGCAGTAAAAGAATTGTGTTTTTCGGCGGTGCAGGAGTGTCCACCGAAAGCGGTATCCCGGATTTCCGTTCAGTGGACGGGCTGTACAATCAGAAATATAAATATCCGCCTGAGATTATTCTCAGCCATGATTTTTTTATGGATAAAACCGAGGAGTTTTACGATTTTTACAGGGAGAAGATACTTATCACCGATGTGCGGCCAAATCCGGCTCATTTATGGCTGGCCAAGCGGGAACAGGCCGGCAGATTAAGCGCAGTGGTGACACAGAACATAGACGGCTTGCATCAGAAAGCCGGCAGTAAGGCTGTGTACGAGCTGCACGGCACCATACATAAAAACTACTGCATGAGGTGTGGCAGGTTTTATGATGTTAAATACATAATGGACTCTGTCGGCGTGCCGAAATGCAGCTGCGGCGGCGTAATAAAGCCGGATGTGGTGCTGTATGACGAGGATCTTAACAGCGCAACGGTGACGGGCGCCATAAGAGCCATTGAAGGCGCAGATACGCTGATTGTGGCCGGCACTTCTCTGACAGTTTATCCTGCGGCAGGCCTGCTGAGATATTTTAACGGGGATAAAATAGTCCTGATAAATAAAGGCAGAACCGGCATGGAAGGCCGGGCTGATCTGGTTATAAACGACAGCGTAGGCAAGGTTTTGTCAGGTATAGAAATAAGATAGTCTTAATCTTTTTATAACAATTCACACATAATTATTTTTTAATATATACTTGTAGTGAAGAGGTGTATAGAAATGAAAAAAATACTCAAAAGGCTGTCGGCGGCATTTTTGGCTGTTTGTCTTTTGGGGGCGGCCGCGGCAGCCCCGATAGTAAAACGGGGATATGATATGTATAAACAGGCTGTGGAGCAAACCCCGATTGAACAAAAGGTGAACGAAATTCGCTCATCAGATGCGTACACCCCTTTTGACGAAATGTCGGATGTGTTTGTCGAAACCTTGCTGCAATCGGAAGACAGAAGATTTTATTATCATTTTGGTATAGACCCGATAGCTTTTGTAAGAGCTATGGCCATAAATATCTCCCGGGGCAGGTATGTCCAGGGCGGAAGCACCATCACCCAGCAGCTAGCCAAAAATATGTATTTTTCCTTTGAGAAAAAGCTGGCCAGAAAGGTTGCTGAACTGTTTGTTGCTTTTCAGCTGGAGAAAATGTACAGTAAAGAAGACATATTGGCTATGTATTGTGCCCTGGCGTACTTTGGTGAAAATTGCTATGGTATAAAGCGGGCCAGCCAGTATTACTATTCAGCTTCGCCTTCGCAGCTGGACCGGCGGCAGTCCGAACGGCTGGTGGAAGCTTTGAAAGCCCCCAGCGTGCACAATCCGTCTACAATGCAGGCGCAGGCAGCTTCTTAAAGCTGCCTGTTTGTTTTGTCAGAATAAAATATTGATATTGACTGATGGTTGTGATATACTTAATTAATATGCTTATTGATTATATACATTTGATTTTTCGGAGGCTTTTGTGAAAGACTTTTTACAGCAGATAGAAAAAAGGCGCACTTTTGCCATTATATCACACCCCGACGCAGGCAAAACTACCCTTACTGAAAAATTGCTGCTGTACGGCGGAGCCATACAGCAGGCGGGTATAGTAAAGGGTAAAAAAGGCGCCCGCGCAGCCACATCCGACTGGATGGAGATTGAAAAACAGCGTGGTATTTCGGTGACAAGCTCTGTGTTGCAGTTTAACTATGACGGATACTGCGTCAACATACTGGATACACCCGGTCACCAGGATTTTTCCGAGGACACATACCGCACCCTTATGGCGGCCGACAGCGCAGTTATGGTAATCGACGCGGCCAAAGGTGTTGAAAACCAGACTAAAAAGCTGTTTAAGGTATGTACAATGCGCGGCATACCGATTTTTACCTTTATAAACAAAATGGACCGTGATTCCCGCGACCCCTTTGACCTTATGGAAGAGATAGAGAATGTGCTGGGTATACAGACATATCCCATGAACTGGCCGATAGGTTCCGGCAAGGACTTCAAAGGCGTTTATGACAGACAGCGCCGGGAAATACTGGCCTTTAAACACGACGGTAAAGTAGGTGTAAACCAGGCACAGTCCATCAGCGCAAAGCTGGGGGACGCAGACCTGGATGAGCTGATAACAGCGCCCTTGCATGAAACACTGGCGGCGGACATAGAACTGTTGGACGGTGCTTCCTATGAATTTGACCGCGAAATGGTAAACAACGGCAAGCTGACACCGGTATTTTTCGGTTCGGCTCTGACCAACTTCGGCGTAGAGCCCTTTATAAAAGAATTCCTGGCATTGACTACACCGCCTCTGCCGCGCCATTCTTCCGCCGGCATGATTGACCCGATAGAAAACGATGATTTTTCAGCATTTGTCTTCAAAATTCAGGCCAATATGAACAAAGCCCACCGCGACAGAATTGCCTTTATGCGTATCGTAAGCGGCCGTTTTGAAAGGGGCATGGATGTATTCCATGTACAGGGCGGCAAAAAGGTGCGCCTGTCCCAGAGCACACAGCTGATGGCCAGTGAAAGGGAAATTGTGGACGAGGCCTTTGCCGGTGATATAATCGGTATTTTTGACCCGGGTATTTTCTCTATCGGTGATACAATAACCACAGCCAAAACCCCATTTACCTTTGACAGTATACCCACCTTTGCACCGGAGCATTTTGCCCGTATAAGCCAGGTGGACACCATGAAGAGAAAACAGTTTGTCAAAGGCATGGAGCAGATAGCCCAGGAAGGCGCCATACAGATATTCAAGGAACCGGGCGGCGGTTTTGAGGAGGTTATTGTTGGTGTTGTAGGTGTTTTGCAGCTGGAAGTACTGGAACACCGCCTGAAAACAGAGTATAATGTGGATATCAGGATGCAGACACTTCCTTATCAGTTTATCCGCTGGATAGAAAATGAGGATGTGGACCTGCGCAAACTGAACATAACCAGTGACACCAAAGCTTTGGAAGATTTCCGCGACAGAAAACTTCTGCTTTTCACAAGCCAGTGGAACATAAACTGGGCAACAGAGAAAAACCCCGACCTGAAACTGGTTGATGTAGCACAGAACTGACAGTATAATACAAATAAAAGTAAATAAAACAAAGGGCAGACAACCTTGCATATGCTAAAATGTTGCAAAGTTTGTCTGCTCTTTTTGTTTTTTTACATTATACCATTTTTTAAAACAACAGGGCGGTGCTGTTATTTGTTTTTCACATCACTGCTGGAAAAATAAAGCGGAGATATGTCATCATCCCACAGCCCGGAACCCCCAAAACCGTAGCTGTATATAGTGTCCGGGTCATCGGTGTATATGATATTTGCGTCGTAAATTACCAGGTCCCATATGCCTATTTTCGGATATTCCGCATACAGTATCTCCTCACGGCCGATATTCTGCTGCCGGCAGTATCTTTCAAAAATGGTTTTGCTTATAACAGGGGCAAGCAGGCTGTGATGTGTCCAGCCGACCAGTATTATCAGCACAGGAAACAGCAATGCGAAAAGGCATCCGCGGTCTTTTTTGGCTTTCTCGGTCATAATGCTCACCTCATACAAAATAATTGTGCATATTGTATGTTTACAATTATAATTATAAAAAACTTTTGTTAAAAATATATGTGTATGATATAATTTAAATATATTGTATCGAATTTGAAAAGAAAGGAAATACAACAATGATTTTGGAAAAAGAAAAGAACTGGTGGCAGGACGCCGCCGTGTATCAGATTTACCCTAAAAGTTTTTACGACTCCAACGGTGACGGATACGGAGATATAGAGGGGATCAGGCAGAAACTGCCCTATATCAAAAACCTGGGTGTGGATGTAATATGGGTGTGTCCGTTTTTCAAAAGTCCCCAGGCAGACAACGGCTATGATATATCCGACTATTTTTCTGTGGACGAGCGTTTCGGCACAATGGAGGACCTGCGCAGGCTGATTGATGATTGCCATGCCATGGGTCTGAAATTTGTGCTGGACCTGGTGGCCAACCACACCTCTGACGAGCATCCCTGGTTTAAAAAGGCGCTGTCCGGGGACGAAAAATATATGAATTATTACTACTTCAAAGACCCGGTGGACGGCCACGAGCCTTCAAACTGGGCCAGCGTGTTCGGTGGCAGTGCCTGGGAATATGTGCCACGGCTGAACAAATACTATCTGCACCTGTTCCATAAAAAGCAGCCTGACCTGAACTGGGAAAACAAGGAGGTTGTGGACCGGGTTATAAATATAATGCAGCACTGGGCGCAGTACGGCGTGGACGGCTTCCGCCTGGATGCCATAAACTATCTGTACAAAGAGCCGGATTTTCCGGATGTGGAGCCAATGCCCGGCTCAAAATACGGATTTGCCAATCAGCATTATGCCAACAAACCAAAGGTGAACGAACATTTTGCCCGCCTTAACAGGGAGGTTTTTGCCCCATATAACATGATGACTGTGGCGGAGGTGGCATATATCGAGCCGGAAACTGCCAGGGAGTACTGCGGCAAGCACCAGCCGGAGCTGGATATGCTGTATATATTTGACCTTCTGAACTTTGACCAGGACGGTTTTGACAAATTCAGCCCGCTGCCTTTTGATGTGAAAGCTTTTAAACAGACTATATTCCACTGGCAGAAAGAGATGAGCGAAATCGGCCGCCTGGCTCTGTTTTTCTCCAACCATGACCAGGCCAGAAGCGTCAGCCGTTTCGGCGATGACAGCGACGAATACCGAGACTTGTCGGCCAAAATGCAGGGCAACGCCATGTATATGCTCAGAGGTACCCCCTATATCTACCAGGGTGAAGAGCTGGGCATGACCAACCTCAGCTATGAAAAGATAGAGGATTTCTGCGATGTGGAGGTTATGAACACCTGGCAGGAAAAGGTGATTGAAGGGGGAGAGCCGGCAGAAAAATGGCTGGCACTGTTCAACAGCCGCAGCCGCGACTGCGGACGCAGTCCGATGCAGTGGACAGATGAGGCCAATGCAGGCTTTACCACAGGCACGCCCTGGCAGAAGGTTAATTCCAATTATCCTAAAATCAACGCCGCCGCCCAGGAAGAGGATGAAAATTCCACACTGAATTTCTATAAAAAGCTGCTGCGCACCAGAAAAGGCCTGAAAAGCGTACAGCATGGCAGTGTAATACCCTTTGATATGGAAAGCGAGAATACATTCTGCTATGCCCGAGAGTATGAGGGCGAAACGGTGATAAGCGTAAACAACTTTAAAAATGCCACCTGCCGGGTAAAACTGCCCCGGGGCAGTTTCAAAGTTCTGCTGTCCAACTATGGCGATGTGACAAATGTGCGGGACACTGTGACCCTGCGTCCCTTTGAATGCCTGACGGCAATTAAAGAGTAAGATCCGATATAAAAAACAGGCGTGCGGAAAACCGCATGTCTGTTTTTTTATAAAAATTTTTAAAAAATTTTGTAACATTTTCCGCCTTTGTCAGTCTTACAGACGGAGGAGTGGAAAATTGAAAAAATTTATATTTAATGCAAAGTGTATTTTTAAAAATACTTTGCCTATGACTGCCGAAGGCACTTTTTTCGGTTTTTTCGCCAAAATGACTGATATATATACCACCAACCTGGCCAATGTATTTTCCGGAATGTCTGTTTGGATATTTATTTGTGTTTTTATCTGCATGAAAAGCAAAACACCGTCAAAAGCGGCCTCAAATGTATTTTGCTTTTGCTGTGGCATGCTGTGTTGTTATTACATAACTGCCCACTTTACCCACAGTCGATATT
>CASFSP010000042.1 GCA_949297385.1 uncultured Oscillospiraceae bacterium | reverse complement strand
GGCGTTTCCCTGGAAAACCTGACAACAGTTACATATAACATCAGCGGCCTGGATTGCGCCCACTGTGCGGCTAAACTGGAAAGCACCCTGGCAAAAGTCCCCGGTGTTGCCCGGGCAAACCTGACATTTGCCACCGGAAAGCTGCGCATAACAGCAGAAAACCCGCGGGCGCTGTTCGATACCATTGTACGGACAGCAAAAAAAGCCGAGCCGGAAGCTGTAATAGAAAAAATAAACGCTGAAAATCTTGTAACAAATATATACTCCGTAAGCGGTCTGGACTGTGCCCACTGTGCAGCCAACCTGGAAAAAGGCCTTTCCGAAGTGGAAGGTGTGGAAGAGGTAATTCTCACATATGCCACCGGAAAACTGCGTGTGACAGCGGAAAACCCGGATGAGATTTTCCCGGCGATACTTGAAAAAGCCGCCAGCATGTATCCGGAAGCTGTAATAGAAAAAATATCCGAAGGTGCTCCGGCAGTCAGCAAAAAACAGCAGCATGAAGATGAGCACAAAGGCGACCTAGCTAAACTTCTTATAGGCGCCGCACTGTTTGCAGCCGGCATATTCTTGAACAGCAAGTTTGAAGGCTTTGTCAGCCTGATTGCTTTTGTACCGGCATATTTGCTTTTGGGGCTTGATGTACTTAAAAGCGCTGTGAAAAGCCTGGTACGCGGACACATGCTGGACGAAAACTTCCTTATGTCCGTTGCAACCCTCGGTGCCTTTGCCATCGGTGAATATCCGGAGGCTGTGGGTGTAATGTTGTTCTTCATGGTGGGCGAGTACTTTGAACACCGCGCAGTGGAAGGCAGCCGCAAAGCCATCATGGAAGCCATTGATATGCGCCCTGAAACAGTTTTGCTGGCAGACAAGGACAAAAATATAACCGAAATTCCTGCCGGAAAGGCAAAGCCGGGCGATGTGCTGCTGGTGCGCCCCGGTGACAGAATACCCCTGGACGGCAAAGTGAAGGAAGGCAGTTCACGAATAGATACCTCCCCCGTTACAGGCGAACCTGTTCCGGTAGTGGCCAACCCCGGTGACCGGCTGATATCCGGCTGTGTAAACGGTGAGGGCACACTGTACATGACCGTTGAAAAACCTTTGAGCCAGTCTATGGTAACAAGGATACTCAACGCAGTGGAAAACGCCGCCGCCGGCAAGCCGCAGATGGAACGCTTTATCACCAGATTTGCCCGGGTTTATACCCCGATAGTTGTGGCAGCTGCCGCTTTTGTTGCACTGGTTCCCCCCCTGCTGTTCGATGGACAGTGGAACTACTGGATTTATACTGCTCTGTCCTTCCTGGTTATCTCCTGTCCCTGCGCTCTGGTGCTCAGCGTGCCGCTGGCATACTTCTCCGGCATAGGCAAAGGTTCCCGTGACGGTATCCTGTTCAAAGGCGGTGCTTCGCTGGAAGCTTTGGAAAAGGTTAAAGTGGCTGTTTTTGACAAAACCGGCACAATAACAAAAGGTGACTTTGTTGTACAGGAAATAAAATCTGCATCCGATATGGACGCTGACAGCCTGCTGGCACTGTGTGCCGCCTGTGAAGTGAACTCAACACATCCGGTGGCATCCAGCATAGTAAAACGGGCAAAAGAAAAATCCCTTGCCCTGCCCACAGCTGAAAGCATCAGCGAGATAAGCGGCCATGGTGTGACAGCCATTGTAAACGGACAAAAAGTTCTGTGCGGCAATGAAAAGCTGATGAAACTGAATAATGTATCAACAGAAAATATAACCGTTCCGGAAATTGGAACACATGTTTATATAGCCAAAGACGGCGTTCTTTTGGGTACTGTAACTGTGGGTGACACTATAAAAGAAAACTCACGCAAAACAATGCAGGAACTCAACGGCATGGGCATCTTCACCGTAATACTTACCGGTGACAGACAGCAAAACGCCCAGGCCGTCGGCAATGCCGTAGGTGCCAAGAGGGTTTACGCAGAGCTTCTCCCTGAAGATAAGCTGAATATATGTATGCAGCTGCGTGAAGAATTTGGCAGGGTTATGTTTGTAGGTGACGGCATCAACGATGCTCCGGTACTGGCCGGTGTTGATGTGGGCTGTGCCATGGGCAGCGGCGCTGACGCGGCCATAGAGGCAGCTGATGCGGTATTTATGAAAAACGACCCGGCAGCAGTAAGCGAAAGCATAAAAATAAGCCTGGCGGTAAACAGGATAGCAAAACAGAATGTTATCTTTGCACTGGCAGTAAAAGCACTGGTTATGGTTTTGGGACTGGCAAGATATGCCAACATGTGGCTGGCGGTTTTTGCCGACAGCGGCGTAGCCATGATATGCGTACTTAACAGCATAAGAATACTTCTTAAAAAAGATAAATAACCATCAAAAACAAATGAGGAAAGACATTGGCCTTTCCTCATTTGTTTTTATAGTCAGGTGCGCTCTTAATCAAAAATCAACGGAAGTTAAATCGGGTATCTTTTATCCTGCCAGACTTCACCGACTGAATTTTAACTTTTTACACTGAAATTGCTATAAGGCACCAGCATACACCTCACCTGTCGTTATGCCAAAGTTATTAAAAAATATTCTTTATTCTTTGCCCTTACGCCCGGGAACTCCTTTCGGTTACGCTTTCATAAATTTATTTTCTATGCATTCAGTTATGTGATATGTTATAATAAACAAAAAGGAGAGCTGATTATGAAAGGAATTAAATTACAGCTTTTGGGACTTGGCATCATAGGCACAGCTATTGCCCTGGCGATGGATATTTTTATAGGTTTTTTGCGGGGAATCAGTCTTTTACTAATTACAATAGGTTTTTTTGTCAAATAATATTACTTTATGTATAAAAAATCCGCCTAAAAATGGCGGATTTTTTGATTTATAGGAATACATCCAGGTCATGACCGTTGCATACTGCACCGGAATATTCTGCCTTTATCTCTTCAAGAATAGCATACTCCCTTTCTTTCAGGTGGGCCTCGATATTTATTTTATTTTGCTGAACTTCTGTGTGGTATATCCTGTGATATGTTATCAGCTGACCGGGCTGTATCCTGGCAGCCATCCTGCCCAGGTCTGTGGAAGATGTGTGCACCTCGCTGTGGTATTTTTGCCATTTGGGCAATCTTTGGGCCAGGCCTGCCGCATAAAACACCTCGTGCAAAAGTATGTCGCAGCCTTTTGCCTTTTCCACCATCATTTCAGAAGGGCAGGTATCTCCGGATATTACTATCACCTTGTCCGGAGTGGTAAATTTATAGCTGTAACATTCAAGAGTACCATGATAAGCCGGAAAGGCCTCCACCTTTACAAGTTCATCCTGATACACAACTCCGGATGTTATTTCTGTAACCTGTGTTTTATACCCCACCCCATTGGCCTTTTCAAATCCGTTTATGCGGAAATCCATATCGATGCTGTATGCCTTTGTAACATTTTCCACCATATCCGCCAGGCCTGCCGGTCCAAAGAGTTTCAGCGGGCAGTCCCTTTCCAGCACCCACGGTGTGAATATAAGGTCAGCAAGGCCGGTGGTATGATCAGAGTGCAGATGTGTACTGAAAGCCACTTTAAGCTCTTTTGGATTGAGAGCATCTATCCCCATGCGAAAGGCTTTGGCCGCCTGTCTTACCACTCCGGCACCAAAATCCACAAGATAAGCCCTGTCGTCAACTATCACCGCCGATGACGGCCCGCAGGCATCCGGCTCGGCATTGGGCGTCCCGGCACCCAGTAAAATCAGTTTTGTTCTGCTCATATACTTTCCCCCGTTTTTGGTATTTTTAACATATTATCATATTTAGGCCGGTTAATCAATAAAAAACAGCCTCCTGCTGCCAGGAGACTGTTTTGAATTAAAAAACTTATTATCTGATGTTGGGAACATGAATTGCGTGTACGGGGCACTCTTCAGCGCACTGCATACATGCAATACAGAGATCCTGATCGATAGAAGCCAGGTTGTTGCTTACTGAAATGGCGCTTGTAGGACAAACTTTTGTACATTTCATACAGCCGATACAACCGGTGGAGCAAACTTTTCTGGTCTGAGCACCCTTGTCTGCATTTTTACACAGAACAACAGGGTTGATATCATCCGGTATAAGGGAGATGATATGCTTGGGGCAAGCTTTGGCACAAGCGCCGCAACCTGTACATTTATTGTTGTCAACCAAAGCGATGCCGTTGACAATGTGAATAGCATCAAACTGGCAGGCTGCTACACAGTCACCAAATCCCATACATCCGTATGCACAGGCTGTGGGGCCGGCAAACATTTTTGCAGCAGCAGAACAGGTGCTTACACCCTGATAATCATATTTTTTGCCGGTATTGCATTCAAAGCCCTGGCAGGCCACAACAGCTTTTTTGCTGACAACCGCACCGGCAGCTTTACCCATTACCTTGCTTACAGCCTGGGCAACAGCAGCGCCGCCGGGAACACAAAGGTTGGTTTCAGCACCGGCTTCAACAATAGCCTTGGCGTAGTCGGCACAGCCGGCGTATCCACAGGCGCCGCAGTTGGCACCGGGCAGACATTCCTGAACTTTGCCTATTCTTTCATCTTCCGGAACATACATAAATTTGGCAGCCAATACAAGCACGATAGCGGCGATGATGCCAATGCCTGTGATGACTATAATCGCAGTGTACAAACTTTCCATATACTACCTCCTAAAATGTGCCGAAGAGGCTTTCGATGATGCCGCCGAAGCCCATGAATGACACGGAAACCAAAGAGGCGGAGATAAGTGTTATCGGAAGGCCTTCAAAAGATTTTGGCGGCTGAGCATATTCCAAAGTGCTTCTTACGCCTGTGAACAGTACCATAGCGATCAGGAAGCCGATACCGGCGCCCAGAGAAGCAACTATACTTTCGATAAAGTTGTATCCGTTGTCAAT
Organism: uncultured Oscillospiraceae bacterium; assembly: GCA_949297385.1. Lineage (GTDB taxonomy): Bacteria > Bacillota > Clostridia > Oscillospirales > Ruminococcaceae > RGIG3102. The sequence goes on along the minus strand of CASFSP010000042.1, from coordinate 11,543 downwards.
GTTCAGCAGTGTTACACCCAGGATAGCGCAGTTTGTTGTGATAAGGGGCAGATAAACGCCCAAAGAACGGTGCAGAGCCGGAATAAACTTTTTCAGGATTATTTCAACCAGCTGTACCAAAGCAGCAATAACCAGAATAAAGCTGATTGTATTCAGGTAAGCCAGATCATTGGGCCGCAGCAGATATGTGTAGATAGGCCAGGTAACGGCTGTAGCCATAACCATAACAAATGTAACGGCAACAGACATACCTACGGATGAATCCAGTTTCTTGGAAACACCCAGGAACGGGCAGATACCCATAAACTTAACCAGAACATAGTTGTTTACAAGCATCATGCTGAAAAGTATTGAAGCAAGTTTCATCATTATTCGTTACCTCCCTGTGCTGTCTCAGCTTTACCACAGGCATAAGTACAGCCTATGCAACCGCCGGGGCATCCGCTGCCATTTCCCAATTTTGTGGCGTTGGCCAGTTCCAGCTTTACAGCAGCAGCCATCAGAACGCCGAATACGAAGAAGCCGCCGGGAGCTGATGTGAATATTGACATGGGCGGGAAAAGATTTTTGGTCACTTCGATACCGAAAATCGTACCGGCGCCCAGCAGTTCACGGATAGAACCCATAACTGTCAGTGTCAAGGTGAAGCCCAGACCCATGCCCAGGCCGTCGAGAGCGGAGTCGATAACATTGTTTTTGGAGGCAAACATTTCAGCGCGTCCCAAAATGATACAGTTAACAACTATCAGCGGCAGGAATACGCCCAAAGCAGCGTCCAGTTCCTGTGCAAAAGCTTTTACAAACATCTGAACTATGGTAACAAAACCCGCGATAACAGTGATGTAAGCCGGAATTCTTACCTTGTCAGGAATAACTTTTCTAAGTGCTGAAATAGCCGCGTTTGAACAGATAAGAACAAATGTTGCGGCTAAACCCATGCCCAGGCCGTTAAAAGCCATTGTGGTAACGGCAAGGGTGGGACATGTGCCAAGTACCAGTCTCAAAGTCGGGTTTTCTTTCAAAAGGCCCTTGGTAACCAATTGTAATTTATTGTTTTTAGCCATTGTTTCCCAATTCCTTTCTTAAATTAAATCTGTGCAAATACAGCACATGCTTTGCCTACGGCTTCGATAGCACCTTTGGATGAGTATGTGCAGTTGGCTATTGTATCAACGCCGTCTGTATTTGTCTTGCCGTTGAATATTGAGATAAAGGGCTCTTCGCTGATCTTTGTACCCAGACCGGCTGTTTCGCTGGAATCATCATACAGAACACCTGCGATTGTGCCGTCTGCATTGAATGCAACATAGGCTTTCAGGTATTCGCCGGAAACATGCTCATCGCCGATGATACCGTTACCTTTACCTTCTGTAACAATGATGATACCCTTTTCTGTCTGCCAGAATTCAACTGCGTCAGGATTGGAGTATTCTGTTGTCAGTGTAGCGGCAGGTGTGCCTTCGCCGAACAGCAGACCCAGTTTTTCTTCCAGTGTCAGTTCAACTTCAACAATACCTTTTGCGTACTGGTTGAAAGCTTTTCTTGCTGTGTTGATTGCGCTGATAGAAGCGTTGGAAGATATTGTGGCACCGGAGATCATATCCACATTGCCGGAGTTCAGCTCTTCTGTTGTACCCACAAACTGATTGATAAAGTCGGGGTTTTCAATTTTTGAACCCAGACCGGCTGTCTCGTTGTGGGACAGAACTTTCAGGTTTACGATTTTGCCGTCGTTGTCAAAGGCTACCATAAACTGTACATCGCCGCCGTAACCTTTGCCGGAGGCTGTTACAGTGTAACCTGCGCCGTTTTTGGCTTTGTACATTTCCTGTACGCCTTCCATGTCTACTTCCATGGGGTCAAAGCCGTCAACGGCTTCGGGCAGCAGCTCTATTCTTGCTGCGTCGGCTGCCAGGGCAGCGTTTTTGGCAATTATAGGGGCTGTGACATTGTTTGTGAATGCCAGCAGACCTGAAACAACAATACATATTGTTGTAAGAACCACAACGGGTTTCAACAAATCATTCCAGGTGGAGTTATTGTTTTTCATTATTTAGCCTCCTTTACTTTTTTAGGAGCGCCCAAAGGTCTCTGTCTTGTTCCGCGGTTGATGTAAGGAACAACCAGGTTCATCAGCAGTATAGCATAAGAAACGCCCTCTGCCATGGAACCGTAACGGCGGATTATTACAGTGATAACGCCCAGGCCGATACCAAATATGATTTTACCTTTTGCTGTGTAGGGGCTTGTTGTGTAGTCTGTTGCCATGAAGATAGCACCCAGCAGCAGGCCGCCGCCCAGCACATAAACAACAGGGTCAACGCCCAGCAATACAGCCAGAACGGCAACTGTTGCAACATAGGTAACAGGGATAACAGGGCTGATAACCTTTGTGGCTACCAGGAATACAAAGCCGATAAGCAGTGCCAGCGCACTGGTTTCACCCAGAACACCGCCGGTTGTGCCCATGAACATATCCAGAATGTTGGGCATTTCGCCTGCACCGTTTGCATAGGCGGTCAGAGGAGTTGCGGAAGCAACTGCATCACCGGAGAAAGTTTTGGGGAATACCCAGGCTGTCATCTGGCTGGTCCAGGACAGGCCCAGAATAATTCTTGCAGCCAGGGCAGGGTTGGCAAAGTTAAAGCCGATACCGCCGAACAGCTGTTTTACAACTATAATGGCCACGGCAGCGCCTACAACAACCATCCATATGGGGAGTGTTGAAGGAACATTGAATGCCAGAAGTATACCTGTTACAACCGCGGAAAAATCGTTTACGGTTATAGGTTTTTTAAGCAGTTTTTCATAAAGATATTCAAAAGCCACGCAGGAGGCAACGGAAACCGCTGTCAGCAGCAAAGCTCTGAAACCAAATACCAGCACGGAAGCGATGATAGCCGGAACAGTGGCTATAACCACCTTCTGCATAATTGAGGCTGTTGTCTCTTTGCCGGTAATATGTGGAGAGGATGATACTACAAGTTTCATTAGTTCTTCTTATCCGCCTTTCTCAAAAAGTCTTTTGCCTCTTTCATTGTCTGGGCAACCGGGCGTTTGGCCGGGCATACAAAGGAACAGCTGCCGCATTCCATGCACAGGTCAACGCACAGGGCTTTCAGCTCTTCGCTGTCTTTTACAGAAAGGGCCAAAGCGATTTCAACGGGAGCCAGACCCATGGGGCAGGCGTTTATACATCTGCCGCAGCGGATGCAGGGGTTAGCAGCCGGCATAACAGCCTTTTCTTTGCCGAATACCAGAACAGCGTTGTTCTGTTTGATGATGGGCATTTCATCGCTTGTCAGCGCTGTACCCATCATGGGGCCGCCGTATATAATCTTGCCGGGTTCCTGTGAATAGCCGCCGCAGAATTCGATAACATCTTTTACCTGTGTGCCTATTACAACTTCCACATTCTGTGCTTTTGCAACGGCATCACCGTCAACTGTTATTCTCTTTGTTACCAAAGGCATACCTGTTTTCAGGTATCTGGCGATAAAGCCGACGCTGGCAACATTCATAACTATGACGCCGACAGACGCAGGCAGAGCGCCCTGGGGCACTTCTTTGCCGGTAACCTGTTCGATAAGTACTTTTTCTGCACCCTGGGGATAAACGCTGGGCAATGTGGCCACGGTAAATCCTTCAAGGGAAGCTGTCAGGTTTTTCATCTTTTCAATGGCCTGGGGCTTGTTTGCCTCGATGCCGATGATAACTTTTGACAGGTTCAGATACTGTTTTACAGCTTTTGCGCCTTCCACAACATCTTCGCCGTTTTCCATCATTTCACGATAATCGGCTGTGATGTAGGGTTCGCATTCGGCAGCGTTGATAACCAAAGTGTCAACTTCGTCCAGATTCCGCGGAGCCAGCTTTACTGATGTGGGGAAGCCTGCGCCGCCCAGACCAACCAGACCGCTGTCCTTCACTGCCTGCACAAAGCTGGCATGATCTGTAACAACAGGAACTTTGATGTTTTCGCTTACAGTCTGCAAACCGTCTGTGTCCACAACGACAGTCTGAACTTTTGCGCCGTTGGGGAACATCATCTCGTCAACAGCAAATACCTTGCCGCTTACGGATGAGTGAATGTCGGCAGAAATAAAGCCGCCGGCAGTGCCTATAACATCACCGACTTTTACCTCATCACCTTTTTTTACACAAGCTTTTGCCGGAGCACCGATATGCTGCTGCATAGAGATGTACACCCTGGAGGGTACCGGCATTTTAACAGTTTCACAGTTCTCAGTGTTTTTGTTGTGAGGCACTTTCGCGCCTTCAGCACTGCGAACCAGTTTTTTAAATACTGCCACTTATATAATCCTCCTTCAAGACTTTTCCTTATATTTTAAATAAAAAGTCACTTTTTCAACTATAAATTGTAGCATCTATGCAAGCTTTTTGCAATAGGAAAATATTATATAAATATATATATATAAATACTGTTTTTTAATATGCAATTTGACCAATTTTCCAAAACTATTAAAATTTTGTTAAATGTTTTATCTTTTGTGTACTTAGCCGGTCCGGATGTGGTACAATATATTCAGGTTAAAATTTTGGTAATTATCAAGGCGGTATCTGTGAAAAGTCATAACATTATTTATCTGTCCGACAGCACTATTCCCTGGGACACGCAAAGTGCTTTCAAGCTGACGGAATACAAGGCATCCGGTGAAAGCAGCATGATATTCTGTTATTTCAAAGCTTATGTCAGAAGCGGAGATTTGATTTTATGTTCCTATTGCTTTAAAGAGCACCCGCACGGAAAAGAAGATCTCCGGCTGTACCTGACGATACACCCGGAGAAAAATGACGATGTACTGAAAATTGTTTACGGCTTTGACGGCATAGACAGCATAAAAATGAAAAGCGGAACTACTCCGCCGGGCACTGACAGTATATCCTTTTATCCGTTCAAGGCCGACGATGAGCAGGGCTTTTACTGGTGCGGTGAAATAACTGTGCCTGCACAGGTATGCCGCCGGCTGTTTGGCAGCGAACTGAAAGATGACGACCTGCTGTCTGTAAACCTGGTGGAAAGTTTTCCAGGCGGAGATTATATGGCGCTGGAAAGCCGTCATTCCGGCGGCGGATACAACCCCTGCGAAAATATGCAGACTTTTGTGGTATTAAGATATTGAGGGAGGATATTATATGAAATTGTTGAAAAGCTTACTGGGCATATTGATTTTTGCAGCCGCTTTTGCCGGCGCAGTCTGCCTCCTTATTGATAAATCAAAGGAAAGATATGTTCAGATAGACCGTGACAGCGGCATTTACTACTGATTTTTGGAAGGGATAACCTTCATCAAATAAAAAAAGGAGATTTATCTAAAATGGCAATAAGAAGATTTGAATCCAACGGCAGATACTCAAAAGTTGTGGAGCACAACGGCATTCTGTATATATCAGGCCAGGTGTGCTCCGACCCCAGCGGCGACATAAAGGCCCAGACTGCCCAGACACTGCAAAAAATAGAGGAAACTCTGGTAAAATACGGCAGTGACAAAGAACATATGCTGTCTGCAACTGTATATCTGAAAGATATGTCATTGTTCAAAGAGATGAACAGTGTTTATGACGCCTGGGTGGTAAAAGACAACGAACCGGCCAGGGCATGCGTTGAGGCCGAACTGGCTTCCCCCACCCTCCTGGTGGAAATTGCCTGCATTGCGGCAGTAAAAGAATAAAATTGTACTTAAACAAAAATTAAACCGGCAGTTTCTGCCGGTTTGTTTTTTTATTCAATTATAATAGCAACGCCCGCCGGCATACATATTGCCGTCTGGCTTTCCCGGCTGATAAAACCAGTTCCTTCGCATATATGGTCCGGGCACTGGCTGTCCACAAAAGCGATGGCGCCGTCTTTTACCACCAATGTGACAGGCAGTTTGCCGCCGGTTATGGGGTATTCCCCGTCTTTGTCCAGTTCTATCCTGATAACCTCGTCATGGTTATCTATGTGGACTGCGGCAACCTTTCCGCCGGTTTTTCCCAGGTTTTGCCATGCGAAGAAAGCGACGGCCAAGATCAATACCAGGCCTATCAAAACAGTGTTTATGTTTATATATTTTTTCATTTCACTATCCTTTTTATTTTTGTATTTTATACATATTTTACACTATTTCCATAGTGCATTCAACAGATTTGTGTGTTATAATGTTGACAAATCAATAAAAACGGAGGTTAATCATGATCGAGCCAAAATTCAGAGAGCAAGTTAAAAAATTTGTTGAAGAAAACAGGCAGAATGTGGTAAACGACATCAAGGAAATAGTCGGTGTCAAAAGCGTAGGTCTGCCGGCAGAGGGTGATATGCCTTTTGGACGCGATGTGAAAAACGCGCTGGACAAAGGCCTGGAACTGGCCGGCAGAATGGGGCTGAAAACTGTCAATGTGGACAACTACATAGGATATGCCCAGCTGGACGGTGAAAGTGACGACTATCTGGCCACAATATGCCATCTGGATGTTGTTCCGGAGGGCAACGGCTGGAAAGGCGACCCCTTTGTGGTAAGGGAAATCGAAGGCTGGCTGCTGGGCCGCGGTGTATGCGACAACAAAGGCGCAGCAGTGCTGACAATGTATATGCTGAAATTTTTCAAAGAGCAGGGCGTAAAACTGCCCTACACAATGCGCGCACTGTTTGGCTGTGACGAAGAAACCGGCATGACAGATGTGGATTACTATCTGTCCAAGGAAAAGGCACCGGTGTTTGCCTTTACTCCTGACGCCAATTTCCCGGTATGCTGCGGCGAAAAAGGCAGCATATCCTTTGACCTGTACAGCAAAAAAATTGAAAACAGCAATGTGGTTTCATTTACAGCCGGTATCGCTTCCAATGTGGTGCCCGACAAAGCACAGATTGTTTTCAAGGCGGATGCAGGCAGTTTCCCCGAAGCAGAGGGCATGGAAATAACAAAAACTGACCGGGGTGTTATGATAGTGGCCAACGGTATAGGCGGACACGCCGCAATGCCGGCCGGCACCAAAAACGCCATAGGCATGATTGTAAAATACGGTCTGGAAAATAATCTGTTCAGCGAAGAAGAAAAACCATATATGCTGGTGCTGGAAAAACTGCACAGTGTGACAGACGGTTCCGGCCTGGGCATAGATGCCGACGACGGTCTGTTCGACCCGCTGACCTGCATAGGCGGTATGATGAAATATGAAGACGGCGTATACTGCCAGAACATCAACATCCGCTACCCCACAAACACCAGCGACGAAAAGATACATTCAATACTCAGCCGGCAGCTGGAAGAAGTGGGCGGACATGTTCCCGCCAAAAAAGGTGCAAAACCTTTCTACATTTCACCCGAAACACCGGTTGTCAAAGCCCTGCTGGACACATACAACGAAATTTCCGGTCTGGACACCAAAGCCTTTACAATGGGCGGCGGCACCTATGCCAGACATTTCCCGCTGGCTGTCGCTTTCGGCATAGAGCCCAAAGATGAAGAGTTACCCGAATTTATCGGCCATGCTCACGGCGCTGAGGAAGGCTATTCCATAGACGGATTTATGCAGGCACTTGAAATAATCATTCTGTCTATGAATGAACTGCAAAAACTGGAATACTGATTTTTAACAACTGAAAAAGGCGGAAATATCCGCCTTTTTTCTTTACCGGTAAAAATTTTATGCTATAATAAAGTTAAATCAAACTTTAAAGGAGCCGAAAATGACATACAGTATAGGACAGATTGCCCGGATGCTGGGTACAAATACATCAACCATAAGATATTACGAAAAAGAGGGGCTGCTGCACAGTATAAACCGTTCTGCCAGCGGGGTGAGAAGGTTTACCGACGAGGACCTGGAACAGCTGAAACTGGTGGAATGTCTGAAAAAAACCGGTATGCCACTGAAAGACATCAGGGATTTTGTAAACATGACACTGCAGGGGGACGATACAATCAGCCAAAGGCTGGCGCTGTTTGAAAAACAGCGTAAAAATGTGGAGGAGCAGATATTGTCACTGCAAAACACACTGCATGTCATAGAGTACAAACACTGGTATTACAAAACCGCGCGGCAACTGGGCTCCACCCGGGCAGTAAGCCTGATCCCACCGGAAAAAATTCCGGCCAGTGCCAGAATAGGCCATGACCTGCTGAAAGACAACTGCTCAAACGCCTGCGGAATGTAGTATAAAATTTATATATAAAAGCAAAAACCGCCTGTACAACCGGCGGTTTTCTTTGCGCAATGAAAAACGGCCTTTGAACTGAAGGCCGTTTTTTATTTATCCGAAAAATTTTACAGGGCAAATCCGCCGTCTACCGACAGGCTATGACCTGTTATAAAACGGCTGTTTTCGCTCATCAAAAACCGCGCCGCCAGCGCCACATCTTCCGGTGTACCCAGCGTCCCCAGCGGGGTTTCATCTGCCAGTGCCTGCAAGTCCCGCCGTGTGTAGCAGTCCAGCATTTTGGTTTTTATAACGCCGGGGCTGATGCAGTTCACCCTGATACCGGCCGGCCCCAGCTCTTTGGCCAGTGCTTTGGTAAATGTGACTACCCCACCCTTGCAGGCAGAGTACACAGCCTCGCATGAGGCGCCGTATAGTCCCCACACAGATGAAATATTCAAAATCACACCCCGGTGTTTTTTCACCATTTCCCCGGCGGCAAATTTGCAGCAATACAGTGTGCCGGTAAGGTCCCGGGCCACAACCCTGTCTATGTCTTCCCTGCCCATGTCCTGCAACAGGCCGCTGTAAGCAGTGCCGGCGCAGTTTACCAGACCATCCACACTGCCGAAATCCTCCTGCACCGTGCTAAACAATCTTTCAACGCTGTCATAATCTGATATATCACACTGATAGATTTTTATGGCCGGGTTGCTTTGCCGCAAACGCTGCGCCCGGTCTTTGCCGGTGTTGTACACCGCCGCCACCTGCCAGCCGTCTTCTGCCAGCTTTGCGGCTATGGCGCCGCCTATTCCGCCGGAAGCACCGGTAACTATAACAGTTTTCATTTTTCACCTCATAATACAAAAGGACGAAATAAAAATATTCCGTCCTTTTTTGTCAGCAAATATCAGGCCTGCCACACATTGTATGTGAATGAGCCTTCTTTGGGTTTTATGTTGTTTTCTTCTTCGTTTTTTATAACTTCTTTCAGTTTCTGACGGTAGCTGTCGTCGTAACCTTCCATCAAAGGGATAACTTTGCTGGCTTCGTCCAAAAAGTGCATTACATCCCTGCCCATCCGGCGGCCTTTTACTGTATGTACATCATAGGCATAGTCCGGAATTGTGGGCACATAACCCTGCTCAAATTTTTTGATAACCAGGTTTTTGATATGGTCTGTGGAGCGCTCTTTGGGCTGTTTGCACAGAAATCTGATGGCGTGCATAAAGAAGAAAGGTCTGTCACCGTCTGTGTACGGGAACTTTTTCCTTGCTTCGTCCAGATTGTTTATAACTGTAATTGCATAGGGGTTGCCAAAGCCGATATCCTCGCAGGCAATTATAGTCAGGCGGCGCCACAGCTTGTCTTCAAACTGTTCGCTGGTGATATACATTTCATAAGCGATATCGATAGCTATGTCCACATCCGCCCTTCTGATAGACTTCTGCAGACCTGCCACCAGTTCGTCACCGGGAATTCCGTTGCGGCTGGTGATACCTGCCCATGGATCATAAGACATAAAAGCCATAATAAAACCTCCATATTATATACATTTTATATTATATCAATAAGCCTTGCCCCAGATTACTCTGTGTTTGGCTTTTTTACCGCAAACCGGGCATACGCCGTCAATGTCATCCTGTTCGCCGAAAGGCATGCAGCGGCTGGTAAGGCCAGCTTTTTCTTTCATGGCCTTTTCGCATTCTTCATCACCGCACCACAGAGTTTTTATAAAGCCGTCCTTTGTGGTGGCAGAAGCAATTATCTCTTCCATGGTGGACAGAGTTTCGGTCTTGCTTTCCATATTGGCTTTTGCCTTGTCAAACAAAGCCTGCTCCAGCTCTTTTGTCAGGCGTGCCAGCTCGTTTTCCAGGTTGTCCAGGCTGACAAATGTCTTTTCGTGGTTGTCGCGTCTTACGATAACACACTGGTTGTTTTCAATGTCCTTGGGGCCGATTTCCACACGCAGCGGCACACCCTTCATCTCGTACTGGTTGAACTTCCAGCCGGGAGAGTTGTCGCTGTCGTCCAGTTTTACACGGTAAAGTTTTCCTATTCTTTCTTTCAGCCGTTCGGCGGCTTCCAGAACGCCTTCCTTGTGCTGGGCAACAGGAACTATAACCACCTGTATAGGTGCAACAGCCGGAGGCAGTATCAGACCGTAATCGTCGCCATGGCTCATGATCAAAGCGCCGATAATCCTGGTGGACACGCCCCAGCTGGTCTGGAACGGATAGGACTGTGTATTGTTTCTGTCAGCAAATGTAACGCCAAAAGCCCTGGCAAAACCGTCGCCGAAATAGTGGCTGGTGCCGCTTTGCAGTGCCTTGCCGTCATGCATCATAGCTTCGATTGTGTATGTGGCCTGGGCGCCGGCAAACTGCTCGCTGGGTGTTTTGCGTCCTTTTATAACAGGCATCATCAGCTCATTTTCAGCAAAATCTGCATATATGTTGAGCATCTGCAAGGTTTCTTCCTGTGCTTCCTGCGCTGTTTCGTGTATTGTGTGTCCTTCCTGCCAGAAGAATTCGCGTCCGCGCAGGAAAGGTCTGGTGGTTTTTTCCCATCTTACAACACTGCACCACTGGTTGTACTTCATGGGCAGCTGTCTGTAAGACTGGAGAACATGTGCCCAATGGTCGCAGAACAGTGTTTCACTGGTGGGGCGCACGCAGTATCTTTCTTCCAGCTTTTCGCTGCCGCCGTAGGTAACCCATGCCACTTCGGGGGCAAAGCCTTCCACATGGTCTTTTTCCTTTTGCAGCAGGCTTTCGGGTATCAGCAGAGGCATGGCCACATTTTCGTGTCCTGTTGCCTTGAACTTGGCATCCAGGCTTTTCTGGATATTTTCCCACAAAGCCTGGCCGTAAGGTCTCATAACAGTAAAGCCTTTGATTGAAGAGTAATCTATCAGTTCTGCTTTTATACACACATCAGTGAACCACTGGGCGAAATCTTCGTCCCTGGAGGTAATTTCACTGACGAATTTTTTGTCTTTTGCCATTATTCTAAATCTCCTTTAAAAACATTGACCCTTATATTTCTATAAGGGGCAATGTGCAGTTATTAAATATTTGCCTGAATGTATTCCACAACATCTTTTACTGTGGTCATTGTTTCCATGCTGTCTTCGGGGATTTCCACATTAAACCGGTCTTCAATGTCCATAACGATATCCACCAGGTCCAGGCTGTCGGCGTCAAAATCTTTTCTCAGGTCAGAGTCCATTGTGACGCTTTCCGGCGCAACTGCCAGTTCCTGGCATATTATATCTCTCAATTTTTCAAAAACCATCTATATTCTCCTTATAAATATAATTACTTATTATTTTATAAAATTCACACCTTTTGTCAAGTGCAAATTATTTAAAATCTATCGGCAGGCTGGCCACACCGTTCAG
>CASFSP010000041.1 GCA_949297385.1 uncultured Oscillospiraceae bacterium | reverse complement strand
TTTCAACTATGAAAAGTGGCGAAATCATAACTACAAAACTTATAGATAACCATCAGCCACATTAACTTTTTTTTCATTAAATTTTCATAATTTGATTATATTCCTGTAAAGTGGACTTGTCAAGTATAGTTACCGCTTTTATGCAGTTTGTATACTGTATATCTCTTTTGGTAAATATTATTGTGTATTTTGCAGTAAACGGAAAAATCTGCATTTTACTTTATTTTGTTCACTGTTGAAACCTCACGACAAAAGTTAAAATTTGCTTAAAATGACAAAAAAGTAATTGCAAAAAGCGCGTTGTATATGATAGAATATATTAGATATTATAAGTATATTAAATTTTATATTTAAATAGATTGATAATTACAGATGAAGAGAGGATTTTGATATGTTTGGAATGAACAAAAGCATAGGCATTGACCTGGGAACTGCCAATACTTTGGTATATATGAAAGGCAAAGGCGTAATTATGCGCGAACCCAGCGTTGTGGCTGTGGACACAAAAAATGACACAGTAAGATTTGTAGGTGACGAGGCAAAAGAAGTTATAGGCAAAACCCCCGGATCCATCATGGTTGTAAGACCTCTTAAAGACGGCGTTATAGCTGACTTTGATGTTACTGCTGCCATGCTGAGAATTTTTATAAAGAAGGCCTGCGGTTCATCCCTTATATTCAAACCGACTGTTATTATATGCATTCCTTCCGGTGTTACGGAAGTTGAAAGAAGAGCTGTGCGCGATGCCAGCATAAATGCAGGCGCCGGACAGGTAATGATTATTGAAGAACCTATGGCTGCTGCTATCGGTGCAGGACTGCCTGTACGGGAAGCCACCGGCAGTATGGTTGTTGATATAGGCGGCGGTACCAGCGAAGTTGCTGTAATATCCCTTAACGGTATCGTGGCATCCCGCAGTGTAAGAACAGGCGGCGATGAATTTGACCAGGCTATAATCAACTATATAAAAAGAAAATTCAATCTGCTGATAGGTGAGCGTTCTGCTGAAAGAATTAAAATCGAGGTTGGTACTGCTTATAAGCTGGACGAAGACCTGAAACTGGAAGTAAAAGGCCGCAACCTGATAAACGGCCTGCCCAAAAATGCTGAAATCTCCTCTGAAGATGTGAGAGAAGCCCTCAGTGAAAGCTTGGAAAAAATAGTGGAGGCAGTAAAGGAAACACTGGAAAGAACCCCTCCGGAACTGGCTGCCGATATTATAGACAGAGGAATTACACTGACTGGCGGCGGCGCTCTGCTGAGAGGCTTGGACAAGCTTATCAGCAATGAAACCGGCATTGATGTATATGTGGCTGAAAACCCGCTGGACTGCGTGGCCAACGGTACAGGATATGTGCTGGATCACATGGATACATTAAGGGATGTTTTGCAGGAAAACAATAAAACTTTTTAATTTACAACGCGGTTTGCAAGCCCTTATGGGGCTTGCAAATTTGCTATAATGCAGATTATTTTAAAAAGGAGTATTTTCTGATGAATTTTCGCTCAAAAATTGCCAAGGGCTTTCGGGTGCTGATGTTGCTTTTGGTTGGCATGATGGTTTACGCCGCATCCACCGGGCAGCTTACCAGTCTGCCGCAGAAAATTCTGGGCGCAGCGGCTGTCCCTTTTCAGAAGCTGACATCAGCCATAAGCTATCAGATAGAAGCCTGGACGGATAAAACTTTTGATGTGGACAGCATACTGCGGGAAAATGAAGAGCTGAAAAAACAGCTGACGCTGATGAGGTCCAAGCAGTTTGACTATGACAGAATTGCCATGGAAAACGAAGAGTTCAAAAAAATATTTGAGACTCAGGAAAAACGGTCTGAATATAAGACAGTGGGAGCAAATGTTATAGGCAGAGATGGTGTAAATATGTTCTACTCCTTTACTATTGACAAAGGCGAAGGCGACGGAGTGGAAGTGGACGATGTGGTTATATCATCAGAAGGTCTGGTTGGAGTCGTGGTGGAAACAGGCCCAAATTTTGCCAAGGTTTCCACAGTGCTCAGCCCTAATGTAAAGATAGGATGTATAGCCGGAGAAGAAAGAGATGTTGGCGTTGTCAGCGGCAGCTTCGATTTGGCCGAAAGAGAGATGTGCAGCATAGATTATCTGCCGAAAGAAACCAAACTGAAAAAAGGCGACCTGGTGGGTACATCAGGATATGGCAGCATCTTCCCGCCGGATCTTGTTATAGGTACAGTTGAGGAAGTCGTTATAAACGATTCCGGTAGCTCTGCCAAGGCTACACTGAAACCTGCGGCGGACATCTCCAATGTAAAAGTTGTTTTGGTAATAACCGATTTTTAACGTCTGTGGAGTGTGCGGATGAAAAGAAAAAATATTATCTTGAAACAGGTGGCCAGATATTTCATATTGTCGCTGGCGGCATTTTTTCTGTATATTTTGCAGTCAACGCCAGGCTTTTTGCAGATTTTTGGAATAAAACCAGTTTTTTTGTTTGCCTTTGCCATAACTCTTTCACTTATGGATGAAAACTGGCAGACAGGTTTGGTTTTTGTCATCTGTGGACTGCTGACCGATTTATCTGCCGGAAAAGCCGTGGGATTTTACACATTGCAGCTGATGACAGCCTGTGCATGCGGTGCAGTTGCAGCTAAATTTTTCCTGAAAGTGAACAAAACCAACTGCTTTATATTTTCATTTGCGGCCACTGCCATAATGCTGACTATTGACTTGTTTTTCAGCTTTATGATGGGCGATTTTACAGGAAAAACCATATACTTCCTGACAGGAGTCCTGATAACCGGCGCATACAGTTCGGTTTTCAGCATACCGTTTTACTACTTTATAGATTTCATTAACCGGCGTTTCAAACGCTTTGACGCGAGGTAACGGTGAAAAAGGTTTTAGATACAAGATTAAATGTACTGATACTGATAATTTTGGCGGTATTTTTTGTTTTCAGTATAAGATTGGTGAAATTCCAGCTGATTGACGGCGAAAAATATTACAGCATGTCAAATGCCACCACCAGGATAAACCAGCCGGTTACGGCTGCCCGCGGTGATATAACAGATGTCAACGGTGTACCGCTGGCCGGCGGTAAAACCGTGTTTGATGTAACGGTAAACAAAGCATATATGCCGGACGGGCAGCTGAATGAAAGACTGGTACAGGCGGCGGAAATACTTGTACGGCAGGGAGAAGAGCTCAACGACATACTTCCTATTTCCGCTTCGGCACCCTATGAGTTTGTACAGGGCAAGGACAGCGAAATATCCAGGCTGAGAGACCTGGTTAAAGTTGCGGTATATGCCAGTGCAGACGATGTGATGGCAAAGCTTATTGAAAGATATTCTTTGCAGGATGTAAGCAGCGACTACCAGAGAATATTGGCAGGGTTGCGCTATACGATGGAAAGGGAAGGCTATTCTGCATCCTATCCTTTTGATATCGCCAAGGATGTAAGTGTTGATACAGCCATAATTATAGAAGAAAATTTCAGACGGCTTACAGGAATAGAAATAACTGAGGGCAGCAAAAGATATTATGAAGACGGTACATTGCTGCCACATATATTGGGAACAGTAGGCCCTATTTATGCTGAAGAATACGAACAGCTTAAATCCCAAGGATACGGCCTGAATGACACCTTGGGAAAATCCGGCCTGGAAAAAGCTTACGAAAGCTATCTGAAAGGCGAGGACGGCATAGTACAGATAGAGAAAAATATGTATGGCGAAATAACGGATATGACAGTTATCCAACGGCCGGACCCTGGTGACACTGTAAAGCTGACAATAGATGCAGAATTTCAGAAAAAAGTAAATGAAATTCTGGAAAACCAGGTAAAAAGTCTTCAAAGCCGAGAAGCCGGATGGGGTAAAGAATGTGATGGCGCCACTATGGTGGTGCTGGATGTCAAAACCGGCGGTGTGCTGGCTATCAGCAACTATCCCAATTATGACCTCAATCTGTATTCCAGCAACTACAAGGAATACAGCGAAGATCCTGCAACACCGCTGTTTAACCGCGCGTTGCAGGGGCTTTACCGCCCTGGCTCCATTTTCAAGGTGAATGTGGCGGTGGCGGCACTGCAAGCAGGGATTATCGATGAGAATTTTACCTATACATGCCATGGCGTGTATGATTATTATACCAGCGAGCAGTGGGGCGGTTCTCTTCCCGGATGTGCAAACTACACAGCCCATGGAACCATAAATCTGCGGCAGGCCTTGCAGGTCAGCTGCAACTGCTTCTTCTACGATTTGGGACGAAGACTGGGTGTAGATGCCATAAATGAATCGGCGCACAATATGGGCCTGGGGGTACTGACAGGTATGGAAATAAACGAGGCCCAGGGTGTGCTTTCCAGCCCGCGGTATACCGAGCGGCTGGGCGGAACATGGCAGGCAGGTAACGTTATTCAGCTGGCTATCGGACAGCTGGATACTGCACTTACTCCAATACAGCTGGCAACTTATGCGGCTACTGTGGCCAACCGAGGTACCAGATACTCCACGCATATAGTTGACAGTATAACCACTTATGACGGCAGTGAAGTGATATATGAAACCCCCGTGACAATATTGTCCGAAACACCTGGAATGGAGCAACTTTATGACATTGTTGAAGAGGGTATGATACTGGCTTCCACAGAAGGTAATGCGAAAATATACCTTAAAGATCTGCCTTATACCATCGCCAGCAAGACGGGTACTGCACAGGTGCCCGGAGGTTATTACAATGCCACAATGATAGCTTACGGCCCCGTGCCCAACCCTGAAATAGCAATAGCTATTGTGACAGAAAAAGGCGGCAACGGATATAACCTGGCCCAGAGCGTGAGGGATGTTTTCAATGCCTATTATGAAATCAAGCGGTCAAGAGGAAATTCATAAGGCCTTTTCTTGTGGATGCCTGCGCCCGCAGTAAATCTATTGTATATTGAAAATAATTGTGGTATAATTTAATTTGTTAAATTATAGCGGTTTTTGTGGTTTTGTCATTGGTAAAAGGTGTTTTGCCTTGATGTATATGCAAAAGCCGCGACATCTGACAAACGGGAGATTTTATGGCAAAAGTCATGATGATAGCGTCCGGCAAAGGCGGGACGGGCAAAAGTACAGTGGCTGTTTTTATGGCGACTGAACTGGCCCTTGACGGAAATCGAACTTTGCTGATAGAGCTGGACGCCGGTCTGCGCAGCGTTGATGTGATATCGGGAACAGGTCGGCAGGCGGTGTATGACATTTCAGATGTGCTGAAAGGCAGATGCGAGCCGCAGAAAGCAATTCTCACCAGCCCTCACACTGATAAACTGCATATTATCGCGGCGCCTTACAAAAGCTCGGATACAGATTTTACCGGGTTCAAACAGATGACTGACAGCCTGTATGAAGATTATGACTACATACTGATAGATACAGCCGCAGGACTGGCCAATGCCTTTTATGCTGCCTGCGAAGCTGCCACACTGGGAATAATAGTGGCAACAGCCGATGTTATAAGCGTCAGGGACGGCAGACTGGTATCGGATGAAATGTATGATGCAGGCCTGAGGGATATACGACTGATAATCAACAAATTTTCCCGTGATACTTTTAAATATTCCGGCTTTGAAGATCTGGACCGGATTATAGACGGCGTGTGTGCCAGACTGTTGGGTGTTATACCGGCTTCGGCAGCAATATCCAAATGCGCAATAAACGGAAGCCTGCTTGCTCCGCTTTCGCCGGAAAGACAGATTTTCAGAGCTATATGCCGAAGGATACAGGGGCAGGATGTACAGATAATTATTTGATTTGATACGGAGGTTAAAATGAACATTGCACTGATCGCACATGATAAAAAGAAAGAGCTGATGGTACAATTTTGTATAGCTTACAGCGGAATTTTGGCAAAGCACAATCTTCTGGCGACAGGCGTAACAGGCAAAATGGTTGCCGAGGCCACCGGATTAAAAGTTCACCGTTTTTACAGCGGTTCCCAGGGCGGTGACCAGCAGATAGCCGCAAGACTGCAATACAACGAAATTGATATGCTGCTGTTTTTCCGCGATCCGATAACTGCAAAACAGGGCGAGCCCAGCGACAGAAATCTTCTGCGCCTTTGCGATGAAAACAATATTCCGGTAGCCACAAACATTGCCACGGCCGAAGTTTTGATACACGGCCTGGAAAGAGGCGATTTGGACTGGCGCAATATTGTGAACCCCAAAAATGCAATGAGATAAGTAAAAATCCCAAAGCTTTACGGCTTTGGGATTTTCGTTTTAACCGGGCTTTTATGGCTCATAATGCCTTTGGAAGTGGGTTGGGACGGGCCGTTTTTGGTTGACGATATATCAATATTGTGGTAGTATATTTAGATAGAAAAAACATTTTTCGCAATGATTTTTTGCGTGAACAGGAGATATTTATGGCACAGAAAGTAAGCGGCCCTCGCGGCACGCAGGATGTTTCTCCATACGAAAGCTACAAGTGGCTTTTGCTGGAAAAAAAGCTGCGCGAAGTGGTGGACCAGTATGGTTTTAAAGAGATCAGGACACCTACTTTTGAACACACAGAACTGTTTTTAAGAGGTGTAGGCGATACAACAGATATAGTCAACAAAGAGATGTATACCTTTGAAGATAAGGGTAAAAGGAGCATTACACTGCGCCCGGAAGGAACTGCTTCCACCGTGCGTTCAGTGCTGGAAAAAGGTATCCTCAACGAAGGTCTGCCGCTGAAAGCATACTATATCCTCAGTTGTTTCAGATACGAGAAACCTCAGGCCGGACGCCTTAGAGAATTTCATCAGCTGGGCATAGAGCTTTTCGGTGCCCAGGACTATACCGCTGATGCAGAAGTTATTGCGGTGGCTGCAAAAATATTGAAAGATCTGGGGCTGGACAGTGTAAAATTGTACATCAACTCTATCGGCTGCCCCAACTGCCGTCCGGCATACCACGACAAGCTGAAAGCCTACTTTGCCGGCCATAAAGACCAGCTGTGCGAGGACTGCAAGAACAGGCTGGAAAAAAATCCGCTGAGAATTCTGGACTGCAAAGAGGAAAAATGTGCCCGGATAGCCAAAGATGCACCGGTAGGCCTGGACAACCTGTGCGACGAGTGCAAAGAGCATTTTGAAGGCTTGCAGAAAACTTTGCAGGCAATGGGCATAGAATATGAAATCAATACCAAGATTGTACGCGGTCTGGATTATTATACAAAGACAGTTTTTGAATTTGTTTACGACGGCATAGGCGCTCAGGGTACCGTATGCGGCGGCGGAAGATATGACGGACTGTTTGAAGAACTGGGCGGAAATCACACCCCTGCTGTCGGTTTTGGTATGGGTATAGAAAGATTGCTGCTCACTTTGGAGGCAGAGGGCAAAAGCCTGGGAGAAGACAGCCGCCCTGATATATTCTTTGCCGGCATAGGTGAAGAAGCCAAAATATTTGCTTTTGCCATGGCTGAAAAGGCCAGGGCCGAGGGCCTGAAAGCCCAGAGCGACCTTATGAACCGCAGCCTGAAAGCACAGATGAAGTATGCTGACAAAGTCGGAGCGCGCTATACAGTGGTATTGGGCGATGATGAAATACAAAGCAAAAAAGCGGTGGCCAAAAATATGGTGACCAAAGAACAGCTGACACTGGATTTGTCACAGCCGGTCAGAAATCAACTGATATAAATAAAGCAAGAGGTAATAAATTATGGATACAATGGGAAATATGAGACGCACCCACTATTCGGCTGCCCTCGATGAAACAATGGCCGGCCAGCAGGTTGTAGTGGCCGGATATATAGCCAAAGCCAGGGATCTGGGCGCGGTTATCTTTTGTGACCTGAGAGATACAAAAGGTATAATCCAGCTGAATTTCAACGACGAATGTCCCAAAGAAACTTTTGAAAAGGCCAAAAGCCTGCGTACAGAATATGTGGTTATGGCAAAAGGTACAGTAGCGCTGAGAGAAAGCGTAAATGAGCACATTGCCACAGGTAAAATCGAAGTAAAGGTTCAGGAACTGAAAATACTTTCAGAGGCTCAGACCACTCCTTTTGAAATAAAGGATGATGTAAATGTAAAAGATGAGCTGAGACTGAAATACCGCTACCTGGATTTGAGAAGAAGTGCCGCACACGAAGGAATTATGCTGCGTCACCGTTTGGCCAAAATTGCCAGAGATTATTTTGATGAAAACGATTTCGTGGAAATAGAAACACCTATACTGGTAAAATCCACACCGGAAGGCGCCCGCGACTATATCGTTCCCAGCCGTGTTCAGCCGGGCAGATTTTTTGCCCTGCCCCAAAGCCCTCAGCTGTACAAGCAGCTGCTGATGCTGTCCGGTTATGACAGATATATGCAGATAGCCAGATGTTTCCGTGACGAAGACCTGCGTGCTGACCGTCAGCCGGAATTTACACAGATAGATATCGAGATGGCTTATGTGGATGAAATAGACATCCAGACAATGAATGAAGGCTTTATCAAACGCGCCTTTAAAGAAGTTTTGAATGTGGATGTGCCCACACCTTTTGTAAGAATGACATACAAACAGGCTATGGAAGAATATGGCGTGGACAAGCCGGACACCCGTTTTGAAATGAAACTGTGTGATATTTCCGAATGTGTGAAAAACAGCGGATTTTCCGTATTTACCAATGCTATCAACGCCGGCGGCAGTGTGAGATGCATAGTTGCCAAAGACTTGGCGGACAAGATGAGCCGCAAAGAGATAGACAAACTGGTTGATGTGGTGAAAACCTATGGTGCCAAAGGTTTGGCCTACACCAGAATAACAGAGGAGTCAACTACATCCAGCTTTGAAAAATTCCTGACAGAGGAAGAAATTCAGGCTATCAGGCAGAAAGCAAATGCCGGTACAAACGATGTTATCCTGGCTGTTGCGGATGCCGAAAACAGCGTTGTGTTTGCAGCTTTGGGCGCACTGCGTCTGGCAGTTGCAAAAAAATACAACCTGTTTGACCCCGATGCATTCAATTTCCTGTGGGTTACAGATTTCCCGCTGTTTGAATTTGACAAGGAAGAAAACAGATATGTGGCTGTACATCACCCCTTTACAATGCCCAAGGAAGAGGATATAGACAAGGTTGAAACCGATCCCGGTGCCTGCCGCGCCAAAGCCTATGACATGGTGCTGAACGGTGTAGAGCTGGGCGGCGGCTCTATCAGAATTTCCAATCCGGAACTGCAACAGAAAATGTTTAGGGTTCTGGGCTTTACCGAGGAAAGAATGCAGAACAGCTTTGGCTTCCTTATCGAAGCTTACAAATACGGCGCACCGCCGCATGGTGGTATGGCTTACGGCTTTGACAGGCTGTGCATGCTGATGGGTAAAAAAGACTCTATCAGAGATGTTATTGCATTCCCGAAAGTACAAAACGCCAGCGAACTGATGACTGGCTGTCCGGATGTGGTAGAACAGAAACAGCTGGATGAGCTGTATATTGACTTGATTGAAAAAAAGTAGTATACTTATTAAGTATCTATTTTGCGTATTTACAGAAAGAGGTAATGTGGAATGTTTTATTCACTGTTGTGCAACCTTTGCGAAGGTTCTGTAACTGTAAATCATAACAACTGGTTGGGCTACATCGGCTTTGCTGTTGTTGTGGTTATGCTTATTCAGGAAGAAGTCAGAAAAGCAAAAGCAAAGAAAAACAAATAATATAAAGGGCTGCATAAGCAGCCCTTATTTGTATTCCGGATAAAATATTAGCAGACAACAAAAGCGGCTACAGGCCGCTTTTATTTTGTGCTTTTCAGGAAAACACCACCTGCACCAGCAGCATATACAGTAAGGTGCCGCCGGCTATGCTTATCAGATTGTTGCGCTTCCACAGGTGCAGCAAAAGCACCGCCAGAGAAGATGCCAGCAGAGGAACAAATCCGGACGCAGAGGAAAAGCTGATACTTTTAAGGCAATAAACCACCAGCACCGCCATCACGCATGGTGGCAGATACTTGCCCAGATACACGGCAAAATCAGGCAGCTTCTCACTTTTTGAAAACATTATAAACGGAAAAGCCCTGGTAAAAATATTGCATGCGGCGGCTGTCAAGACAGCACACAGAAAGTATATTGTCGGATTATTCATCTGCACTGGCCTCCTTCACTTTGTTTTTGATTGCCAGCAGTACAGCCATACTCAGTATCAGCGCAGGCAGGATAAACGAAGACCGGCCTAAAATCGCCAGACACAGGCAGGCGCATATGCCTCCCACAACAGCCGGCGGTCGGTTGGCTTTTGACATCCATTGTTCGGTGCATATTACAATAAAAAGTGCGGTCATTGCAAAGTCTACACCGGTGGTATATATTGTTATCAGCTGGCCGAATAAATTTCCAATTGCACCGCCTGCAATCCATTATATGTAGTTGAGGACCGCGGCATAAAAGTCAAACTTGTCCCTGTCAGCATCAGCAGGCGGGTCGGAACACAGAACAGAATAGGTTTCGTCACACAGTGTGTATATTATGAACAGCGCACACCTGCCCATTTTCCTGAACCTTTCAATAAAGGAAAGTCCGTAAAACATCTGCCTGGATGACACAGAAAGACTGATCAATATTATTGTGGCAAAACTGCCTGCACCGCCTATAATCGGCAGCAGGGCAAACTGTAGGCTCCCGGCATAAATTACAGCACTCATAAACACTGTCTGCAACAGTCCGAAGCCCATTTCATTGGCCAAAAGGCCTAAAGCTGCGCCGATAAAAATAAACCCCACAAGTATCGGCAAAGTCCGCACAAAAGCGTATTTCAGATTTTTGTCCATATTATACCTCTCCGGATATTTAATGAAAATTGTATCACCGAAAGAAAATTTTAACAACAAAAAAGGCGGAAATAATCCGCCTTTTATCATTTTCAGTTGTTTGCCCGGTTAAGTTTTTCCACCAGCCGGTCCACTGTGCCCAGACTATCTACAAATCCGAAAAGTGCCAGACCGCGCAAAGGCATATATCTTAGCATTGCAGCCATCATTTCTCCGGTAATCCGGCCCTGTGTGTCATCACTGCCGCCAAGACGGGAATTGGCGCTGGCTGCCATTATCTGTTCAACTATCTGCCTGTTGGCAGGGTTAGCCGCCACATCGCCGAATGTGCTGTCCGCAGTGTACACCGCTTTCTTCCGTTTCAGCCCTTTGACAGCCACCACAGCGCAAAGGCGCAGGTCACGGGAGGAAGAACCCAGGCTGATTTTATAATCCTTGCTTTCCACAAACCAGTCATTTATATCCATGTCAAAATAGGAAAAGGCGCGTTTGTCCAGTGTGAATGTGACAGTTTTGGTCTGTCCGGGTTCCAGGTATACCTTTTCAAAAGCTCTCAGTTCCCTTGCAGGCTTTATTACATCGCTGTTCTTTGGCCCACATACAGCTGTACCACTTCTTTACCGGCCATTTTTCCGGTATTGGTTATTTCAGCTGTTACAGTGAGAAGGTCATCTTCGGTGATTGATTGCCGGCTGAGTTTTATGCCGGAATACCGGAATTCTGTATAGCTCAGGCCGTGTCCGAAGGGGAACAGAACAGGCATTTTCTTTTTGTCATAGTAGCGGTAACCTACAAATACACCTTCGCGGTATTCTGTGACATCACCTTCTCCGGTGTAGTACAGATAGGACGGGTTGTCCTCAAGCTTTAGCGGGAAGGTTTCGGCAAGGTGTCCCGACGGGTTTGCTTTTCCGAAAAGCAGGTTTACGGTTGCACCGCCGACGGCCTGGCCGCCCAGGTACATTTCCAGCACTGCTGACACATCGTCTATCCATGGCATTTCAACAGGCGAACCGTTGTGCAGCACCACAACCACATTTTTGTTCACAGCGCACACTGCTTTTATCAGTTGGTTCTGACATTCGGGCAGTCTCATGTGAGTTCTGTCATAGCCTTCTGACTCGAAAGCATAAGGCAGCCCGGCAAAAATCACAGCTGTACCAGCCTGTGCGGCGGCGGTTACTGCCTCCCGCATCAGCCGGCTGTCCACAGCTTCACTGTCGGTTGTGTAGCCTTTGGCGTAGCTTACATTGTAGCCTTTTGACATCTCCAAAGCAGATTCGACCATAAAAGAGTTTATATGGGAAGATCCGCCACCCTGGTATCTGGGATTTTCGGCAAAGTATCCGATAAATGCCACATTGGATTTTTCATCCAGCGGCAGAACACCGTTGTTTTTCAGCAATATGGCACATTCCTCTTCGATTTTTCTTGCCAGCCGGTGGTCGGCCTCCATGTCAAAAGCGGCTGAGCTGTTGCGGTTTTCATTCCGGCGGAAAACTATATTAAGTATATTTTCCACCGCTTTGTCCAGGTCAGCTTCTGACAGGCGTCCTTCTTTTACAGCTTTTACTATCCTTCGGTCATTCTGACCGCTGCTGGACGGCATTTCAAGGTCCATACCGGCGGCAAGGTCAGCTGGGCGGTTGTTCACTGCACCCCAGTCGCTCATTACAAAACCGTCAAATCCCCATTCATCTCTCAGTATACCATTGAGAAATTTTTTGTTTTCAGCAGCGTAGATACCGTTTATTTTGTTGTAAGAACACATGACTGTCCATGGTTTTGACTTTTTTATAGCGCCTTCAAATGCAGCAAGATAAATTTCGCGCAGTGTCCTTTCGTCTACCTGCGATGAGGATGACATTCTTCTGTGCTCCTGGTTGTTGGCCAGAAAATGTTTTATGCTTGTGCCTACATTCCGGCTTTGCACGCCATTTATAAAAGCTGTGGCTATTTCAGAAGTACCAGAGGATCCTCGGAATAGTATTCAAAGTTTCTGCCGCACAGTGGGGAGCGTTTGATGTTCACTGCCGGCCCCAGTATGACACCGACTCCTTCCGCCTGACATTCATTGCCAAGAGCCCGTCCCATATTGAAAAGAAGCTGCCTGTCAAAGGAAGATGCACTGGCACAGCCAGCCGGAAAACATACAGCTTTGATGCTTTCGTTTACTCCCAGGTGGTCGGCTTTTCGTCCTGTTTTCGCAGGCCGTGAGGGCCGTCGCTTACCATCATTGACGGAATTTCCAGTCTGTCTACGGCTTTTGTATGCCAGAAGTCCATGCCGGAACACAGCCCGGCCTTTTCCTCGACGGTCATGGCCGCTATCAGTTCTTTTATTTTCATTTTACTCCCCCTAATGATATAGATATGTATGTTATTATTATATCATCAGTTTATAAGAGCTGTTATGGTAATTTATAATGAAAAAATTTTTGAAAAAATGTATAAAATTACAATATTATCCTTCAACAATTTCTTTCAGCCTGGGGTTTGACTGTATAACTTTTACCAGTATCAGTCCCAGTACAAGGCAGCTTACTGTCTGTCCCAGTCCCACGGACACAGCCTGAGCAATAAACACAGGCATATTAAATCCGCCGCTGATCATAACACACAGTTCCATGCCCACAACAACAGCATTGAAAATAATAGGAGGTATGGCGGAGGCTATCGGCAAGCCTTTGAAGCGGATGTTTCTCAGCCGGTAGGAAGCCAGGGCAGCGGTGAATGTGGCCAGAGTTCCGAAAATTATGTCCAGTGAGCCCAGGATGTTAGCGCCTGTGAAAAATCCGATAAGGTTTGTCAAAAAGCAGCCGATAGTTACGCCCCAGATGTTGGCGATGCCGAATACTGGCATAAGCGTCAGGGCTTCACTTACCCTGGCCTGAACGGTACCGAAAGTTATCGGGGCCAGAACAAGACCTACAACTGTGTACATGGCCGCAATCATGGCCTGTTTGGCAATAATACTTGATTTTTTCATTTCTATTAACCTCTTTTTATAAATATAATCTATGTAAACCGGATAAACCGATTATACCAAAATAAAAAGTACGGTAAGAACCGCAAGCAATTCTAACCGTACTTTATGTGTTTTAGTCTGAAAAGCTTTGGAGTCGCGCGAAAGAAAAGCTCGAAGTCTTTCGCGATCGTTACTGGCCCGTGTAAGCTATGGCAACACAATGGTTGCCGGCGTTGGTTGCTACCGCGCTGCCCAGTTCAAATGACAGGACAGGAGGATAACCAATTTCCTTTACACAGGCTGAATACAGCTCTTTACCGTATTCTTCGTCTGTATATCCTATTATATAATTTTTTTCTTCTCCGTGGCGTTTCTTGAACTGCCGTACAATAGCCGGAATAACCGCCTTGTCCCCGCGGACTTTCTGCACCACTTCGGTGTCTCCGTGTTTCATGGTTATCACGGGTTTCAGCCCCATAACCTCGCCGGCAAAAGCAGCAGCGGCCGAAATTCTGCCGGATTTTTTCATAAATCTCAAAGTATAGGCTGAAAGGAGTATTTCAGCTTTTTCAAATTTGGAATTAAGAAAACTGATAATCTGCTGTGCCCCGGCACCGTCTTCTATCATTTTATCGCACTGCATTATAGGCCATCCGTAAGCCATGGAATAGCATCCGCTGTCTATTATATGGATGTTTACTTTGCAGTCCGGGTTTTCTTCCATAAACATCTGCTTTGCCATAACGGCAGCATCATATGTGGCGCTGGCCCCTTTATTTATGGTAACTACTATGATATCCGTAGCCCCTTGTCGCATCAGTGATTCAAATTTTTCACCATAGCGCATCATTGTTATATGGGCAGTGGTAGGAATTTTGGCACATGTTTCCAGCACTTTGTAATATTCGCGGAAAGATATATCCTTTCGCTCTTCATAGGTTTTACCGTCTACATTGATAAAAAAGCTTAAAATTTCCACATTTTTCAGCTTTGTTTTCAACGGGATGTCGCATCCTGAGTCGGTGACTATTTTTATATTGCTCAATTTATGTTACTCCCAATCATATTTTGTCAGGTGACCGCTGACCTCGAACCCTTCAAAATCCCACTGCCTCAGTATTTCATAGGTAGCTATGGCAACAGTGTTGGAAAGATTCAGGCTGCGCAGGTGTGGCAGCATGGGCATACGCAGACAGGTTTCCTTGTTTTTGAACAGGATTTCCTCATCTATGCCTCTATCCTCTCGGCCGAAAACTATATAACAGTTGTCGGGGTAGGTCACATCTGTATATTTATTTTGCCCTTTTGTGGTGAAATAATAAAATTTACCATCAGGGTTTTTCCGGTAAAACTCCCGGATACTGTCGTAATATTTTACACTAAGTTTGTCCCAATAGTCAAGCCCTGCGCGTTTTAACTTTTTGTCGTCCAGCACAAAACCCAACGGTCCCACCAGATGCAGGTGAGCACCGGTAGCCGCACAGGTCCTGGCAATATTGCCGGTGTTCTGCGGTATCTGGGGCTGAAAAAGAACTATATTTATACTTTTCATAAATCTGCGCTTTCCTGTAATTAAAGATATTTGAGCATCGGTTCCAAATGAACCCCGTACTTGGTGGGGGTGCCTGCCTCAAAAGTGTAAGCTACGCATTTTTCAATAAATCTTGCTGACTTTTCGCAGGCAGATTGCAAGCTGTGACCATTCATCATATATCCGGCCAGGCAGGCGCCGAACAGGTCTCCGGTGCCGGGGTATGAAACCGGCAGGTAGTTCAATTCTATAAAAAATGTCTGTTGCTGTTTTTTTTCATAGCCCACGCATACGGTACTGCCATCATCCAGCCTTGTGCCGGTAATTATGACATCAGAGTATTTTTCGGCCAGGCGTCTGGCTATATCCTCGGCTTCCTGCCTGGAAAAAACATTTTTAGTATAATCTTCTCCCAGTAATATCAGCGCTTCGGTGGGGTTGGGTGTTATTATATCGCTGTGCCGGCACAGCCCCTTGAAACCTTGCACCAGATCTTCGGTTATGGAGGAGTACAGCTTGCCGTGGTCCGCCATTACGGGGTCGCACAGTTTTATTCCTCCATCAGCCATTTCAAAAGCCTGACGCACCAGCTCCATCTGCTCCACAGAGGATAAAAAACCGCTGTAAACACAGTCAAATGACAGCCCGATGGTTTTGTAATGTTCCAGTGCCCTGCGGCAGAAATCTGTCAGATCTTCCATGGCTACCGGACCAAACCCGCCAAAATGGGTTGACAGTACGGCTGTGGGCAGGCTGACTGCCTGAATTCCCATGGAGGAGATAACCGGTGTTATCACAGCCAGGCTGCACCTTCCCACGGTGGACATGTCATGTATGCACAATGCTTTTTTCGGTGTCATAATTTACCTCTTGCTTAAAAATATTGTTGATTTTTCTCGGTTTGATATATTTATACACGAAATTACACTTAGATAATAATACCTTAAAGTAAAAAGTTAGTCAAGACAGACAGACAGCCGGCGTCGGCCGGCTGTCACAGGATGGAAGTTTATTTTTTGGATATTTCAGCGTAATTTTTGATTATTCCTGCGCGTTTAAGCGGAGCAGCCAGCAGGTTATACAGCAAAATGGAAGCAACTATATTCAACACCATGCTTATAATGCTGATAAGGTTTGTGGAAACTATTACGCCCAGAACGGTTTCCCACGGGCTTTTTAAAATAAAGTAGTGCAGGATAATCTCTTTAAGAGTGTAAATGATTTTATAGCCCACTATGCCGGCGACTGAAGCTGCCACTATTTTGCCTTGTGTCATTTTCTGTCCGCTGTGGGCAATTTCGCCGGCCAGATATGCCATAAGAAATTTCATGATAAATGTTATCCAGAATTCCGGTGCAAATATAGGGTCTGTCAGGTCAAATATTGCACTGCCTATGCCAGCGGAAAGACCGCCGTACAGGCCGCCGAACAGCAAACCGGCCAAAACACATATCACGTTTCCGCAGTGGACCATGGTCTTGCCCAAAGGTGTGGGAATGTCTATTTTTATGTATGTGGCTACAAATACCAGCGCGGCCATCAGCGCTATGGTGGTTATGTCTTTTACCGTAAATTTTTTGCTTTTCATAATTATCGCCTCGTATGTATGTATTTGTCTATATTATACATTTGTCTCAAAGTTTTTTAATTTATTTTATGTTAAAAGTGAACAGTGTTGCAAAGATTTTGTTAATAATTTGTTCATAATATTTAATGTTTTTTTGGTATAAGAGGCAAAAAAAGCGGCAGAATAATAACAGCAATAAAGGAGGTTAAACAGTTGGAAAACAAAATGATGAATTCAATAAAAAATATGGCACTGGGTGCAGCCATAGGTGCCGCAGCCCTTACAGCCGGTGCAGTATATGTCAGTGAAAACAGAAACCGGACAGAAAAAGCCATGAAAAAGGTAAAAAAGACCGGCCGGAAGATAGCCAAAGCCGGTGAAAGCTATATGAGAGATATGATGGAATAATAAAAAGCGCAAAGGAAACCCTTTGCGCTTTTGTTTTCATTGTAGGGATTGTTATTTGAAAATAAAAATTTATTTGTTGATCTCTGCGTTGTATTTGTCCACCAGTTTCTGCAAAGTTTCAGCTTTCCGGGGATCCAGAGGGCAGAAGGCCTGCTCTTTGTCTGTGACCGCATGGACATTTTCTTTGTACAAAGCCTTGGCTTTTTCTGCCAGCTCTTTGTTGTTGGGGTCTTTGGACAGGGCGGCAAAGGCCTCCTGAATATTCCGCCAGGCGTCTTCGCTTACCGGATATGTCTCGTAGCTGTTTGGTGCCAGACCCTGTACGCTTTCGCCAAATATGGCCGCATAAGCTGCCATGGCTATGGTGTATGAGCCGTAGGGTGAGGCGTGTTCGCCATCGCGCCAGTACATATTTATTTCCGGATGGTTGTAGAATACATCTTCAAAAACATTTCCGGCGCAGGTCAGCTTTACACCGTATTCTTTGCTGAGTGTATTGAAAATGTCATACATGCCTTTCTGATGATCCGGGTCTCTTTTTTCTGCCCATGGCATTGTCTGTATGGGTGTGACATTGAATTTGCGGGCCAGATCGATTATTTTCTTTGCGTCTGCCAGCGTCTCTTCCTTGCTGGGGCAGGGAGAGTGGGCAGCCTGCTGCATTACTATGTAGTCGTATCCGCCCCACATCAGGGCAAATCTCAGCTCTGTAAGCTGTGAATAATGCCAGCCGTATGTAACGCCGGGATGGGCCTGCATTGCCACCTGCACATCTTTGCCTTTTTCCTTGCATATATCAGCAAAAATCTGTGGCATATCATTGTAAAATGTGTGGCTGTTTCCCAAAAATAATACCTTCATAAATTGCCTCCTTGCGTAAAATAAAATAATTTAACCCTGAGGGTTTTATCACTGCTTTCTGAACACCAGCTTGCCGTTTTCCATGCTGTCCACAATGGCCAGACTGTGCAGGTTGTATCCCTTCCGGCGCAGATTTTTTCCGCCTTCCTGGAATCCTTTTTCCACAACGATACCTATTCCTTCCACTGTGGCGCCGGCCTGTGCGGCAATGTCCAGCAGACCTGTAAGAGCTTTGCCCACAGCCAGAAAATCATCTATTATCAATATATGTTCCCGGGGTGAAAGAAATTTTTTGGCAACGGTAATGGTGTAATCCTTGCCGTATGTATATGAATGAACCACGCTGGTGTAAAGTTCACCGTCCAGGTTCTGGCTTTTGGCTTTTTTGGCAAACAGCACCGGCACGCCAAAATACTGTGCGGCCACGCTGGCAATGGCTATGCCGGAAGCTTCAATTGTAAGTATTTTGGTTATCTTTTTGTCAGCAAACAGGCGTTTGAATTCTTTGCCTATCTCGTTGAGCAGCTCCACATCCAGCTGGTGATTTAAAAAGCTGTCTACTTTTAAAATATTGCCCTCTTTGACGGTGCCGTCCTGTAAAATTCTTTTTTCCAACAGTTCCATAAATTATCCTCAATATATGCTTTTTTATATTATACAACATTTTTCTTACCCTTGCAAAGATATTTTGAATAATAAAACCCACAGCGGAATAATATTGAACAAGAGGTGATAGGCGTGAAAAAAAGAATGGCCGTTATGGCTGTATATCTGGCACTGGCGGCCGTGTGCGTTATGTTTGCCGCCAAAGAAAATACAACAGACGGGCAAAGCTTTCAGGACACTGTAAATATGCTGGAATATCAGCTGGATTACCCGCGGCTGTACTGCCGGCAATACTCCCCGCATATAGAAGAAGTCACCAGGGCGGTGCAGTCCGGGGAAAGTCTGGAGGAGGAAAATGAGGTGAAAACAGTTTACCTTACATTTGATGACGGGCCCAGCCCCAGGACAGAAGAAATTTTGGAAATACTGGAAAAGCACGATGTAAAAGCTACTTTTTTTGTAATCAAAAATGAAAAATATACAGAATATATGGAGATGGCTGCGCGGAAAGGCCATACAATTGGTGTACACTCAGCCAGCCATAAATACAGGGAAATTTATGAAAGTGTAGATGCTTACCTGTGGGATTTTCAGCGGTGCTATGATTTTATTTATCAGAATACCAAAATACAGCCGGCAGTTTTCCGCTTCCCCGGGGGAAGTGTGAACAATTACAATGTAAACACAAGAAAAGATATTGTTGCAGAGATGACCCGTAGGGGATTTGTGTATTTTGACTGGAATGTGGAAAGCTCTGACGGTACCGGCAAGCTGAGTGCTGACACCATATACAATAATGTTATAAACGGCTGTAAAGGCAAAAGCAGAGCAGTGGTAATAATGCATGACTCCATAGACAAAAAGACCACCGTACAGGCACTGGACAGGATAATAACTCACCTGAAAGAGGACGGATGGACATTTTCTGCCATAGACGCAGATGTCAAACCGGTTATATTCCGCATGAAATAGCCGCCGGTGTTGATAAAATTCTCCGCCTGTGATAGTATTATAAAAAAATACTGTTGGAGGCTTATATGATCAATATAGCTCTTTTGGGACATGGTGTGGTAGGCAGTGGAACGGCGGCAGTGCTGGGCGAAAAAGCAGGTCAGCTGAAACGGATAACCGGGCAGGATATTGCACTGAAATATGTGCTGGTACGCCATGACTATGATGTGGATTACAAGGAAAAATTTGTCTATGATTTTTCCGTTATAGAAAATGATGAAGATGTTCAGATAGTGGTGGAAGCCATGGGCGGCATAAACCCGGCTCTGGATTATGTGACAAGGGCGCTGAACAAAGGCAAAAGCGTGGTGACCAGCAATAAAGAGCTGGTGGCAGAGCACGGACAGCAGCTTATGGAGCTGGCAAAGGAAAAAGGCGTTAATTTTATGTTTGAAGCTGCAGTTGGCGGCGCAGTTCCGGTGATACACGCTGTACGCAGCTGCCTGAAAGCCAACAGCGTATATGGCGTAGCCGGTATACTGAACGGCACAACAAACTATATCCTTACCAAAATGATAGAAGAGGGCATGAGCTTTGACCGGGCATTGAAACAGGCTCAGGAACTGGGTTATGCCGAAGCGGACCCGTCAGCTGATGTGGACGGTATAGATACCTGCCGTAAAATATGCATTCTTTCAGATATTATCTTCAAAAATCACATTTACCCCAAAGATGTTGCGGTAGAAGGCATAAGAAATGTACAGATAGAAGATGTGAACATACTGAAAGAGCACGGCGGCTGTGTGAAGCTGCTGGGTGTGGCCAGAAAAGCCGGTGAAAAGCTGATGGTTACTGTGGCGCCTTTTGCGGTGATTGACAAAGGAGTGATAGGCGCAACTGACGATGTTTTCAACGCCGTTCAGGTGGAAACGGACAATGCAGGCACAATGGCATTTTACGGCCGCGGTGCCGGCAGTCTGCCTACGGCCAGCGCGGTTGTAAATGATATATGTGAATGTGTTACTGCCGGCGGCCCGGCTTATGAAAGCTGGAATGGACCGAAGGAAGGTTTCCTGGCAGATGTGCGGCAGATACCGATGCGTTACTATCTGCGTGTTGCGGCGGATGCTGAGAAACTCCGGGCAGATTTTGAAGGTGCACAGGTTCTATACTCCGGCAGTGAAACTGCCCTGCTCACAGAGGATATCTGCGGGCGGGAGCTGGAAAAGAAGCTGTCAGGTTACAGCGTGAAATCAGTTTTAAAAGTTTTCTGACAAAACAAATCAAAGCGGGCAGCCGGTTTGCTGCCCGCTTCTTCTTTTTATGTGTGATTTATACAACCTCGTTGAAACCATTGGTCAGTTTGCTCCATGTATCGCGTCCTACAACACCGTCAGCAGTAAGCTGATATTTTGTCTGGAACAAGCGCACAACCTGCTTGGTTGACCGGCCGAATACGCCGTCTATCGCCAAAGGTGCCCAGCCGTAAGAGTAAAATTTGCTTATCCGGTTAAGATAACTCTGGATAGAGCGTACCTCGTCACCTTGTGAACCGCTGGCGTAGTTCTGGCCTGTATATGCGGTGCTGACTTTCAGCGGTGATGAATTTACAACACCGTTGTAAACAGCTATTATTTTGTTCCATGTGTTCTGGCCAATTTCCCCATCAGCGGTCAGCCCAAACTGTTTCTGAAAGCGGCGCACGGCGTTTGTCATATTCTGTCCGTACTTTCCGTCCACTGCCTGACCGTTTATATCTGTATAAAGAGTGGCAATTTTGTTCAGTTTGTTCTGCATTGTTATTACATTTGGTCCGCTGCTGCCGCTTTTCAGCACATATCCCGGATATTTGTCCGGGTCGGGAACCGGCAGGCTTTCATAGTCGGCGACGATGGAATTCCATGTGATGGAACCTATCATTCCGTCCACTTTCAGTCCGCTGAGTCCCTGGTACTGCATGACGGTGTTTTTTGTAGCGTTTCCATACTTACCGTCCACAGTCAGGCGCGTAAGGGAAGGGTACATGCCCTGTTTTATTGCGTTTAAATATGATTGCATTATGGCAACATTGCTGCCGCTGCTTCCGACTTTTAATACATATCCGGGATAAACCGGGCAGGAAGCCATGGCACTGCCTGTATTTGTTTGTGATATATTTTGACTCATAGTAAAAAACCTCCTTGTGAAGTTATATTATTCCTGAAAAGGTTTTTTTGTGTAAAATTCAGAGCAAATGTATTGAATTATTCAGACATATAGTATAAAATAAATACAAATAATTTTATTTGTATTTATTTTAAGGGGTGAAATACATGCCCAGAGTAGCATATTCACGGCAGGACAGGCAGAATGTAAAAGAAAGCTTGCAGGCAGCTGCACTGGAGCTGGTGGCAGCCCATGGGGTGCGCGCCACAACGGTAGAACAGATTTACAAGCGAGCCGGCATATCGCGCACCTTTTTTTACTCTTTTTATTCCTGTAAAGAGGATTTGGTTGTTGAAGCAATGTATATGCAGCAGCCCCGAGTACTGAAAAAGGCCCGTGACTTCATGGAAAAAAACGGTAAATGCTGGCGAGAAAAAGTAATGGAATTCTTTCTATGGTGCTGTACCGGTGAGAAAAACAATATATTTGTGATGAGTATAGAAGAACAGCAGATTATATTCAGCCGCCTGTCACATTCAGGTTTGGATTTATTCAGGGAAAAACAGTATGAGCTGTTTGATTCGCTGCTGGAAATTTTGGGTGTCAGGCGGACGCGCGACAGGGTGAACATATTTATAAATCTGTTGATGTCTGTAATTGTCATAAAAAAAGGCGTACCGGGTTCGATACCTTTGCTTGTGGATGAATATTCGGATAAGTCTACGGAAATACAGCTGGAAGGCATAACAGATTTTCTGGAAAGATGCAGAAAACAGGATAAAACTGCCTGAAAAGGCAGATGAAATAATTTATATATAACAGGAGGATCATATGGGATTATTTGGAAAATTTTTCAAAGGTCCGCAGGTGGACATGGAAAAAAGCCGGGCAAACTACCGGAAAATGAGACAGCTGTTTGACCGGAAGGTTGAAAACGGCCGGGACTATCAGATAATATTTGGCTATACCGAAGATGTCAGCAGGTTCAACTACGGTTTTGTGCATGGCAGCAAAACCAAAATAGGAAATCTTATAGTAGGTTGGAACGAAAAAGATAATGTTATAGCCGTTGTACCTACTGTTCCTGATTTGTCGGACAGTTCCGATGCAGTTTTTTACCGACACGACAGTATACTGAAAGCTTACAGGAATAAATACCCGACCGATGCCTTTATAATTTATCCGGATAAAAAAGGCTATATAGGGATAAATGCGTATGACTGGCTGGATGATGAGTCATTATATGTATATGTATCCCAGGAGGAAAATCTGGCGGCTTTCACGGAATTTTTTATGACCAGATTTATAAAAAAATAGCGCGCAAACAAAAAATCCAAAGACAATTTTGTCTTTGGATTTTTCATTATATTAAGCTTGTGATGTATTACAGCTTCAAATGTCCCAGGCTGGTTTTGCCCACAACCTGCGCTTTCAGTATGTTGGTAGAGCCGGAAACACCTACGGGAACGCCGGCGGTTACTACTACCAGGTCGCCTTCTTTAAGCAGTTTTTCCCTTTGGGCGGCGGCAATGGACAGGTCTATCAGTTCGTCTGTAGACCTTACTGTTGTCATCAATACCGGGGTAACGCCCCAGGACAATGCCAGCTGACGGCAGGTCTGTTCAGTGTCTGTGCATCCGATTATGGGCAGACCGGGGCGGTATTTGGATATGTTTCTGGCGGTGGAGCCGGACTGTGTTACAGTCACGATAGCCTGGGCATTTATATCCATGGCTATGGCGCAGGCGGCGTGGGCCACACTGTCTGTGATGGACAGTCCGGCGCCGTAATCCCTTTCGCGCAGCTGCTTGTTGTAATCTATGTTGCTTTCGGTTGCTTCGGCTATGGCCGCCATTGTTTTTACCGCTTCCACCGGATACTTGCCGGCGGCGGTTTCACCTGAAAGCATTATGGCACTGGTACCGTCATAGATAGAATTGGCTACATCGGTAACTTCTGCCCTTGTCGGACGGGGTTTTTCTATCATGGAATCCAGCATCTGTGTGGCAGTTATTGCCGGTTTGCCGGACCTGTAACATTTGTCAATTATATCTTTCTGGATTTTGGGAATTTCGGTGAAATCTATCTCAACGCCCATGTCGCCTCTGGCAACCATTACTGCGTCGGCTGCTTCCAGTATTTCGTCGATGTTGTCAACGCCTTCGCCGTTTTCCAGCTTGGCGATAAGGCGCATGGAAGTACAGTTGTTTTCTTCCAGTATCTTCCTTACTTCCAGCACATCTTCCTTGCTTCTGGTAAAGGACAAGGCCATAAAGTCAAATTCGTTTTCTATGGCAAACAGTATATCCTGTTTGTCTTTTTCGCTGACAAAAGGCATGGAAGATTTTACTCCCGGCAGATTTATGGATTTATTGTTGGACAGTTTTCCATTGTTCATAACGGTAAGATAAACCTCATCACCGTCCACTTTGTCCACCGTCATTTCCACCAGTCCGTCGTCAAACAGCACCCTGGTGCCAGCTTTGACATCAGACGGGAAATTTTTGTACAGCACACTGACCATATCCTGTGTACCTTCCACATCTTTGGTGGTCAGAATAAATTTGTCCCCCTGTTTGAGATAAACAGGGCTTTCTTTAAATCGTCCTATTCTTATTTCAGGCCCTTTTGTATCCATCATTGTGGCTACATAAAGCCCCAGTTCTGTTCTGGTTCTTTTTACTGCTTTTAAGCGGTCCAGATGCTCCCGGTGCGTGCCGTGAGAAAAGTTGAAACGGGCTACATCCATACCTGCCAGCATCAGCTGTTTCAATACTTTCGGGTCGTCGGTGGACGGTCCCAAAGTGCAGACTATCTTTGTTTTTCTCATAATAAATTCCTCCGGATGTACAGTGACAGCTCAGTGTATTTTCTTAATTAAATTATAATGATATTAGCATTTTTACTCAATGGAAAATAGTTGTAAATTGAACAAAATATGTATTTTTCGGCCAAAAACCGGATTTTATTTTACTCAATTTAATACTATGCAAAACAGGAAAAAAAGGATATAATATATTATATATCTAAAACGATAAATAATAATCAGAAAAGAGGTAACACCATGTCTGATAGCAAAAGAGTATTTTTAATTGTATTGGACAGTTTTGGCATAGGAAATGCCCCTGACGCGGACAAGTTCGGCGACGAGGGCAGCAACACCCTTTTGTCTATATCCAAAAGCGAAAAATTTGATATGCCCACCATGGCGTCACTGGGCTTTTTCAATATAGACGGTGTGGATTATCTTCCGTCCTGCCGGCGGCCCAAAGCCAGCTTTGCCAGGCTGATAGAGGCTTCCAACGGTAAAGACACCACCATAGGCCACTGGGAGATAGCCGGTGTGGAAAGTGAAAATCCGCTGCCGGTCTATCCTGACGGTTTTCCGCCGGAAGTTATAGAGCAGTATGAAAAGCTGACCGGACGAAAAGTATTGTGCAACAAACCCTATTCCGGCACACAGGTAATTGACGATTACGGCGAAGAGCATATGAAAACCGGCGACCTGATTGTGTACACATCCGCTGACAGTGTTTTCCAGGTGGCGGCCCATGAAGAGGTTGTTTCTGTGGAACAGCTGTATGAATACTGCCAGATGGCCCGCGATATGCTGACAGGAAAACACGCTGTGGGCAGGGTAATTGCCCGTCCGTTTATCGGCAGCGGAAAAGGCAGCTTTACCAGGACCAAAAACCGTCATGACTATTCACTGAAACCGCCGAAGAAAACCTCTCTGGACTATATCAAAGAAGCCGGACTGGATGTGATAGGTGTCGGCAAGATTTATGATATATTTGACGGCGAAGGCATCAGCGAAAAAATCAAGACAGCCAACAACGATGAGGGTATGAAAGTTGCAATCGACCTTGCCAAGAGAGATTTCAACGGACTGGCCTTTATCAACCTGGTGGACTTTGATATGGTTTACGGCCACAGAAACAATGTGGAAGGCTATGCACAGGCAGCCACCGATTTTGACAAGGCGCTGGCTGAAATGCTGTCGCTTTTGCGCAAAGATGACCTGCTGATAATAACCGCTGACCATGGCTGCGACCCGGGCACTCCGTCAACAGACCATTCAAGGGAATGTGTTCCGCTGATAATGTACGGCGAAAGCATATCAGGCGGCAAAAATCTGGGCACGATAAAATCTTTTGCGCACATAGGCGCCACAGTAGCGGATTACCTTGGGGTAAAGGCACAACTGGACGCAGACAGTCTTTTGCCAAAGCTCAAATAAATTTTTATACAGGCTTCTGTAAAAAGAAGCCTGTTTTTATGTAAATTGAATGTGAGAAAAAATTAATCTCTATTGCCCGCGGCAATAGCTTGTGATAAAATATAAACGCCAATAAATAAAAAACGGAGAAGTACAAATGAAATTTGCAATATTTGATCTTGACGGAACAATAGTTGACTCCATGGGATACTGGCGCGGCTTTGCCCAGGCTTTTTTGCAGGAAAAGGGCTACCGTCCGGACGAAGAGATTGAACAGATAAACAGTGTCAAATGGGTGGAAAAAATATGCGAACTTTTTGACAGAAAGTACGGCTTATCTGTAACCCCGGACCGGTTGCGTGCATGGGGTATAGAATATGTCATGGGCCGGTACGCCGATAAAGTGGATTTTAAGCCCGGCGCGCGCCGGCTTTTGGAAAAGCTGAAATCCATGGGCGTTAAAATGTGCATATGTTCTTCTACTGACAGATATATGATGGAGCCTGTTATCAAAAAACTTGATTTGGACAAATACTTCATTTTCACCCAGCATTGCCGCCGGTTTGGCAAGGAGAAGGATCAGCCGGACATATTCTTTGACTGTATGCAAAGACTGGGGGCCCAAAGTCCACGGCAGGTGGCAGTTTTTGAAGATGCCCTGTACTCTGCCTCCACTGCCAAAAAGGCCGGTTTTTACCTGGTGGGCATGTACGACAAAACAGAAAAAAACACCGATAAACTGCAAGAGATAGCCGACCAGTATGTGACTGATTACAGCCGGCTGAACTACGAGCTGCTGCCGGAATAACATCGGTGCACAGCCCTGAAAAACAGATTGAGTTCATAGTATTACATACAATCGGGAGAAACATGATAGAAACAGAAGAAGTTTTGAATTCACTTAATATAACAACAAACTACAAAGGATACAAAATAATAGTGCAGGCTGTGGACATAATGTTTGACAGCGAAGGCAAAAACCTGACTGCGCAGGCCATATATCACCAACTGGCAGATGCAAATTCAATCAGTCCGTCTTCAGCCGAAAGAAATATCAGCACTGCAATTGTGCGTGCATGGAGCGTGGCACCCCAAAAATTTGAAAAAGTTCTTGGCGGCAAAGAAGCTTCAGCACCGAAAACTGCAGAGTTTCTCAGGCTTGTTTATGAAAAAGTCAAAAGGATGAGAGGATAACCCTCTCATCCTTTTTTGTGCAAAATGCACATCTGCAGATTGTTTTAGTTTATTAAATTTTATACACCAAAGCTGTAATAATATTATAAAACTATTGAATTTTATCAATTACAGGTTTATAATAATACAAAAAACGAAGGAGGACAAAATGAAAACATACAGTTTTGACCACTATTATGTGTATGATGAGCTGACAGAAGTTTTGCAGCAGCTGCAAAAAGACTATCCTCATCTGATAAAAGTTTCTTCTATATGCACGACAGAAGAAAACAGGCAGGTATGGGCCTGCGAGATTACCAACAGCGCCACAGGCGATGTGCTGTCCAAACCGGCATATTATGTTGACGGCAACCACCACGCCGGCGAAGTAACAGGATCAATGGCGGCACTTCACCTGGTTGTTACATTGGTGCAAGGATACGGCAAAGATGAAAAAATTACCAGACTTCTGGACGAAAAAGCGGTATATGTTATACCAAGGATTTCACCGGACGGAGCGGAAATCTACCTTACCAGCAGCGAAAAACTGCGCAGTGTAAACCGCCCCTATCCTTTTGAAAAACCGGCACCGGGTCTTCACCCGAAGGATATGGACGGTGACGGAGTTATCAGACTGATGCGTGTGGAAAGCCCCAACGGTGTGTGGAAAGAATCTCCCAGAGACAAGCGCATCATGACAAAGCGTGCCCCTTCCGATTTCGGCGGAAAGTATTACAATGTATACCCGGAAGGATACATTGTGGATTTTGACGGTGTAAACATCCAGCCGGCAGAAGGCAAGTGGAATCTGGACTTTAACAGAAATTATCCCCTGGGATGGTTCCCGGAAGTAAGACAGCCGGGCGCAGGCAAATATCCTTTGTCCAATCCGGAAAACAAAGCAGTGGCAGATTTTGTTTTGTCTCACCCTAACATATGCTGTGCCGTTACATACCACACCAGCGGCGGATGCTACATTTATCCGCCCGGAACAAAGCATGAAAAAGACGCTGACGCACGCGATATGAGAATGTTCCGCGAGATAGGCGCCATGGCTACAGAAGAGACCGGCTACGGTTGTTTCAATATTTTTGACGCATTCCTTACGGATACCGTCAACTATTCTTCCGGCGCTTTTGATGACTGGATGTACCAGGCTCAGGGCATACCCACCTATACAGCCGAACTGTGGGATCTGGCCATAAGGGCAGGAGTTCCCGATGTATATCCGCGTACTACACCCAAAACCCCGGCTCAGCAGGAAGAGCAGATGTATCTGTGCTATCAGTGGATAGACAAAAATGTTCCAATGCTGAAATCCGGCAAGCCCATCAAAGAATGGGAAACTTTTGAACACCCTCAGCTGGGTAAAGTGGAAATAGGTTCATTTGACTTCAAATATACATGGCAGAACTGCCCTCCCGGCTACCTGGAGCAGGAAGTTGAGAAAAACACCAACTTCTGCCTGAGAATGGCCGCAAGCCTGCCTCAGCTGAATATAGACAGCTTTGTCAGCGAAAAAGTTGGCGAGGATGTATATAAAGTAACAGCCCAGGTTTCCAATATCGGATATCTGCCGACCTTTGTATGCAACGAGGCAAAGGCACTCAAAGTGGATCAGCCCTTGAAAGTCAGCCTGGATCTGGAAGGTGAGATGGTTATGGGCGCAAAAGAGAGCAGCCTGGGCCACATCGAAGGTTTCTCCGGTGTAAATTCCAGCTACAGCTATGACAATATCAACACCTATGCCCATGACCCGTTTACCAAAAAGATAAGCTGGGTTGTGAAGGCCAAAGCAGGACAAAATGTAAGCATCAAAGTAAGCGGTGCTAAAGCGGGTACAGCTTGCGCCACCCTGACTTTGTGATAAATTAAGAAAAATACCGGTTTTCTATTGAAAACCGGTATTTTTTATATGCCGTATTTTATTTTTATCCTGTTCAGTTTTTTTGTTATGGGGCCGAACAGCACCAGTAAAAATAATGCAGTTGCAACACCGCCGGTAAGATTTACCGGAAATCCTGCCGCCAGTGTTGCGACAAGGGCAGTTTTGGTGGGGGCAGTGTATATAAAAAGGCCGCTTAAATCCAGTATTGGGCCGGCAAAAAATACATAAAAAACAAAACCGAAAACAGTTACCGGGATTTTTTTCTGCCACCGGGGCCTGGAATAAAAAATCAGACCTGAAACATATCCCAGTAGCCCGAAAGCCAGCATCTGCCATATTGTCCATGGGCCCTGGCCGAACATAAAATTGGATACCAGCATTGCGCAGCTTCCGCACACGAACCCGGGCAAAGCGCCAAGGGATATGCCGCATATTATAACCAGTGCCGCCACCGGTTTTACAAAGGGAACCGCGGCAAACACAATCCTGCCGGCAATAGCTCCGGCAGACAAAACAGCTATCAGGGAAATTTTCAACGCGTCCTGCCGGCCTTTTTCAAAAGAAAACAGCAGCGCAGCCATCGTTATGGCGGCATAAATCAGCGCGGTTACATAATATCCGCGTATTCCCAGCATCTTTGGAAAGGTCACTGTCAGGACTATGCATGTTATCACTGCCAGTATAGGCCGAAGTTTTTTCAATTCATGTTTTTCTTGCAAAGTTCTGTCACATCCTTTACGCTTACAACGCCTTCAAGAATTCCCCTGGTCATTCTTGCGGCAGCCGTGGTATAAAAATTATTGGCGGAAAAAAATTTTTGTGGGCTGTACCGTTTTGTCAGCTGTCCGTTGAACATCATAGCTACCAGGTCGCTGTGTTCGGCGCAGAACTCTATATCATGACTGACCAGTACGATGGTTTTGCCCATGGCTGTCAGCCGGCGGAATATATCCCCCAGTTCCTTTTTGAAAATTCCATCCATTCCGGCTGTTACCTCGTCCAGCAGTAATATATCAGCGCCGGACAGAATTATCTTTGCCAGCGCCGTACGCTGCCTCTGACCAGCGGACAGGTCGTAGGGGTTTCGGTCAGTCAGTTTTTCGATGTGGCACAGCCGTACGGCCTGGTCTATTGCAGCTTCATCACCTGTCATATCCTGCAGCTCCTGCATTACACTGTCAAAGGAAAACAGCAGACTGGCTTCCTGTGGCAAAAGGGCACAACGGCTGTTGTCATCAAGCTTTATTTTGCCGTAATAGGCCTTTGACACGCCGGATAAAACCTTTAACAGTGTGCTTTTTCCGCTTCCGTTTCCGCCGATGACAGATAAAATACATCCTTTCGGTATTCTGATACTGCAATCGGATAAGATGTCCTTCCCGTTTTTTTCATATCTGAAAAACAGGCTTTTTGCCTCTATTGCAGCAAACTGCTGCGCAAAATACTGTTTTTCCGGCAGCCGGGCAGAGGGTAATTTGTTTTTATCTGTATAATCTTTCAGCCAGTTTCTGCCTTGTTTTACTGTTACAGGCGCCTGGCCTGACTGTTCAAGCAAACGGAAAACAGCGGCTGGCGTGGGCAGAAATTCTGTCGGAATTGACTTTTCCCGGCCGGTTTCACTGGGATCACACAGTGCGGTTATCTGTCCGCTTTGCATAAATATCACCTTGTCAGCCAGGGCGAAAACCTGTTCTGTGCGCTGTTCTGTCATTATCACGGTGGTGCCTGTTTCGCTGTTCAGCCTGGCCAGTGCATTTAAAAATTCTGATGCCGCCACCGGATCCAGCTGGGATGTGGGCTCGTCCAGTATAAGTACCTGGGGCTGGCATACCATTACCGCCGCCAGGTTAAGCAGTTGTTTCTGGCCGCCTGACAGCGTGGATATGTCCCTTTCAAACCAATCTTCAATGCCGAAAAAATTGGCGCTCTCGGCAATCAGCCTTGCCATTTTGTCTCTGTCCATTCCCAGGTTTTCCGGCCCGAAGGCCATTTCTCGCCACACTTTATCGCTTACAATCTGCCGCGACGGATCCTGAAAAACATAACCTATCTGCCGGCTTTGCTGTGAAAAATGGATTTTTTCCAGTTCCTGTCCGTCAAAAAAAATCTGTCCTTGTCTTTGACCATGGGGGGTGACCGCCGATTTAAGATGGCTTAAAAGAGTACTTTTGCCGCTTCCGGACGGGCCGGTTATAAGAATGAAATCTCCCGGCTGTATGGTAAGATTTATATTTTTCAATGCAGGAACTGCTGCCATCGGATATGTAAAAGTCAGATTTTTGATTTCAAAAATTGCCATTGTATCTCCTTTAATACTTTTAAAATAACCGGCATAAGAAGAAAAAATGTGTAGCATACGGCACCGGCAGCCAGTTTTGGGCTCATTGGCGCCGCCTGTAAAACCGGAGTGAAAACTGCGCCGCAGGCATCTGAAAACGCCAGGGTTGCCGTACCGGCTGACCCTATAAAGCAAAACAGAAATACAGCGGTATCCCGGACTTTAAACGGGTATGTACGGTACCTGGTTGTCTTTTCGGCGCCCCAGCCGCGGTTTTTCATTGCAAATGACAGCTGTACAGCATGTTCAAATGCGTATCCGAAAGCTGTATTAAGTGCACCCAAAGACCTTTTCAAGCTGCTTTTTTCTTTTTTTATGGTACTTTGTACCTGCCTTATTTCTTCCATTTTGCTTTGGAAAAACGGAACAAGGCCTATTACCATTGAAAGCATCCGGCATACATAGGGAAATTTCCCGCCGAATAAAAACAAAATTTTATCACTGTCCAGAACTTTGCCCAGACAGGTAAACCAGTTTATACTGCAAACAAAGATACCAGCCAGCACGGCACCGTATATAAGGGCCTGCAAAGTGTAATTGCGCCCGAAAAAAGTGAACAGAACAGTATCTCCCCGGCTGTTAAGCAGTGGGTTTATCAATGTGATGGCAGCACCGAAGCCCAAGGTGTAGGGCGTGCTGACCGTCACTTCTTTTTTGCAACAGCATAGGCATGTGGCAAAGGAAAGCACAACGTTTAAAAGCACAAATACCGGATGTACAAAAAGTGCGGTAAAAATTATAACGACGATAAAATATATACCGGTCACAGCCGGATGTAAAGAGTATATGTCAAACATGTTTAAAACCATTATTTCCTGTATATATGTATATAATAGATAAATATATCATAAAGGCGGCCATATAACAAGCACGACGGAATATTAAGCCGATGTGCGATTGCATAAAATTTAGTATGATATTTGGCGGCAATAAAATTTTAAAATGAATAAAAAGCGGAAAACTTTAAAAAACATATGTATATTTATTATGATAATAAG
Organism: uncultured Oscillospiraceae bacterium; assembly: GCA_949297385.1. Taxonomy (GTDB): domain Bacteria; phylum Bacillota; class Clostridia; order Oscillospirales; family Ruminococcaceae; genus RGIG3102. The sequence continues at coordinate 5,589 of CASFSP010000041.1, read as the reverse complement.
TATTTTTAATAATAAAAGCATATTAATGAGCTGAAATTCAAGAAAAAAGATGAAAAAAACTGACAATATCAATAAAAATAATTTGTAATGGAAAAACTAATTATGCAATCTTACAAATTTATTAATTTCTATAAATATACATTGACAACGAATAAAAATAAGAGTACAATACAGTCATACAAAACAAAGTACAATTTAAAATATATAAACACAGGAGAAGATTTATTATGAAAAAGTTATTTGCTTTTGCACTGGCAGCACTGATGTCATTGTCGATGGTTGCCTGTTCGTCAGAAGGCAATTCTGAAAGCCAGGCTGCGGCCAACAAATTGGAAGAAGTTATGCAGAAGGGTTATATCACAGTTGCGGTAAGCCCTGACTTTGCCCCCAACGAATTTATCGACCCCAACAAAGAGGGGCAGGATGCTGTTGTAGGCTGTGATATAGAACTGGCAAAATACATAGCCGATTACATCGGTGTTGATCTGAAGATAGAGCAGCTGGATTTCCAGACATGCCAGGCCGCTGCCGCTACCGGCAAGGTGGACTTTTCACTGAACGGCTATGCTAAACTGCCCGACCGTGAAGAGAATATGGAATGTTCAGTACATTACAACTGGGATGCGCCGGATGTTGATGACGGCCTGCCGGAACATATCGTTATAGTTCCCGCCGGCACAGAAGAAAATTATAAGACAGCCGAAGATTTTTCCGGCAAAAAGCTTGCTGTGCAGAACGGTTCATTGCAGTACAACCTGGCTGTTGAACAGCTGCCCGCTGATGTGCAGATGGAATACATCACATCACTCAACGACGGCATTATGATGGTTGCTACCGGCAAGGTGGACGGTCTGGTATGCGCATATGACACGGCTATCGGATATTGCGAAAACTACGATGAAATAGGTATATCTGTCTTTGAATTCGAATACGAGTCAGAGGGTACGATAGCAATTGCCCAGAAAGGCCAGACAGAGCTGATGGCCAAGATAAACGAAGCCATTGAAAAAGCCACAGCAGAGGGCCTGTTCCCCCAGTGGAAAGCCGATGCGATGGAATACGCCAAGTCATTGGGTATTGATGTAGAAGAAGAATAATAAATAAAAATAAACTGACAGTCCGGCAGGGCGCGAAAGCGGCCCTGCCGTCTGCAGGAAGGAGATATTGTGAGTTTTGTAACAATTTTTGAGAATGTTATAAAAGTACTGCAAAGGTACAGCACATTGTTTGTAAAAGGTACAATTGTAACATTGGAATATTCGGCAGTTGCTGTTGCCGGTGGTGTTGTGTTTGGCCTTTTGCTGGCATTGATGAGAAAAAGCAAATTTAAACCCATTTCATTTATAGCAAGTGCCTATATAGAATTTGTCCGTGGCACACCTATACTTTTGCAGCTGTATTTTTTCTATTTCTGGGTCGCAGAGCAGATTCCTTTTCTTGAAGAGCATAAGTTCTGGCAGATAGCCCTGGCACTGATATGCAACAGTGCAGCCTATGTGTCTGAAATATTCCGTGCCGGCATTGAAGCAGTTGACCATGGTCAGATGGAGGCCGCCAGGTGCCTGGGCCTCAGCGAAAGTCAGGCAATGTTCAAGGTTATAATACCTCAGGCTGTAAAAAATATACTGCCTGCACTGTGCAATGAATTTATCATGATGATAAAAGAGACATCTCTGGCTTCCACATTCTTTGGCGAAGAAGTCATGACGCGGTACAAGACAATAAACGGTGCGACATATCTGGTTATAGAGCCGCTTATCATAATAGCTATAATCTACTTTGTGCTGACATTTACCCTCAGCAAGTTGGTTGCGGTTATTGAAAGGAGAATGAGTACAAGTGATTAAGGTAGAAAATTTACATAAATCCTTTGGCAATCTGGAAGTGCTGAAAGGTGTAAACGAACACATCAAAAAAGGTGAAGTTGTGGCTGTCATCGGCCCGTCCGGCGGCGGCAAGAGCACCTTCCTGCGCTGTCTTAACCTACTGGAAACACCCACACAGGGCAGCATAATATTTGAAGGTGTGGACATCACCAAAGAGAAAACCAACCTGGACAAACACCGCCAGAAAATGGGCATGGTGTTCCAGCATTTCAATGTTTTCCCGCACATGACCGTGCTGGAAAACATAACCATGGCTCCGGTCCTGCTGAAAAAGAAAACCAAACAGGAAGCAGAAGAGATGGCCTGCAAACTGCTGGACAGGGTTGGCCTGCTGGACAAAAAGGATGAATATCCCCGCCGTCTTTCCGGCGGACAGAAACAGCGTCTTGCCATAGTAAGGGCTTTGGCCATGGAGCCGGATGTGATGCTGTTTGACGAGCCCACCAGCGCGCTGGACCCGGAGATGGTAGGCGAAGTGTTGCAGGTTATAAAAGACCTGGTGAATGATGGTATCACTGCTGTTATAGTAACCCATGAAATGGGATTTGCCAAAGAGGTGGCAGACAGGGTGCTGTTTATGGAAGGCGGAGTCATTGCCGAATCCGGCACACCGGACCAGGTGTTCAATCATCCGCAGAACCTCAGGACAAAAGAATTTTTGGGAAAAGTTCTTTACTGATATAAAACAAAAAACCGGCGTTTTATACGCCGGTTTTTGTTTTTCGAAAATTTCTGCAAGTTTTTGCAGAAGAAAGAATTAAAGATTATTCAAACAGTTCTTTTGCCTTTGCAGCTACCCTCTGGCCCAAAGCTTCGAAAACATCGCGCCTGTCTTCGATCCTGTCAGAGAATCCGTTTGCACCCAGATGGGTGAAAGGCTGACCCAGAGCGGTGCCGCCGGAATAGCACAGCATACCTTTGGACATCATAAATGAAATTATGTCGCTGAGAACCACTTCGCTGCCGCCCTGTTCGTAACCTGCAGTGGAGAAAGCGGCGCCCAGTTTGCCGGCAAACGAAATTTTGGTTTCATGGAAGAATTTTACCAGCTGTCAAGCTATACCTGCATAGTATGTAGGTGCGCCGAAAAGTACCGCGTCGCTGGCGGATACATACTCTTCGTCAATGGCATCCAGGCCGAACAGTTTTACCTCTGTACCCTCAACCTTCATCATTCCGTCTTTGATGATTTCGGCTGCTTTGGCGGTATTTCCGCTTTCGGTAAAATAGATGATGGAAATTTTCATAAAAATTACCTCCGTGCATTATTTTAATTAAATTATACCATTAAAGAACGCCGGTGCAATTTATTTTACAAGGCCGGCGTATATTTTATTTAATTCGGTATACTTTTTTTGCGTTTTCCATGGAAACCTTTGCCACAAACTCTTCGCTGACACCGCGCAGGCGGGCTATTTCCTTTACTACCCTGGCCACATCGGCGGCTTCGCACCTGTCATTTTCTCTTTCAAAAGGCGGGGCATAGGGGCAGTCAGTTTCTATCAACAATCTGTCCCATGGAGTTTTCATAAGACATTCTATCGGAGCCTTGTTCCAGGCAGGGTATGTAAGGTCGTTGTTGAAGCTGACATACATGCCGAAATCAAAGGCTCTTTGCAGAATATCAACCGGCCCGGAATAGCGGTGAAGTATACCCCGGGGTTTGTACTGCTCCAATATCTCGATGGTGTCTTCGTGGGCGTCGCGGTCGTGGATTATCACCGGCATATCCAGTCTTTTTGCCAGTTCCAGCTGCTGTATAAAAATTCTTTTCTGTAAATCCTTCGGCTCGTCCCAGAAGTAGTCCAGGCCTATTTCACCGATGGCCGCAACTTTCGGGTGGGCGGCCAGCTTCTCCACCTTTTCCAGATAGTCATCGGGTGTCTGTGCTGTCCAGTGGGGGTGTACGCCTATACTGCCGTAGGCAAAATCATATTTTTCTATTATGTCAATAACGGTGTCCATAACCTCCACATCGCTGCAACAGTTCAGAATGTATTTTACATCACTGTTTTTTATCCGTTCCAGCCTTTCGTATCTGTCGGCGGAAAACATGGCGTCTTCGTAGTGGGCGTGGCTGTCAAACAACTGCATAAATATCTCCTTTCAAAAAACAAAAGCAGGCAAAGGCCTGCTTTTGGATTATTTTTCTTCTATGGTATAGGTGAATTCGTATACTTCCTGCAAGGCCTTTACTTTGTCTTCGTTGTCTTCTATGAAAGTTTTGGTAAAAATGTTTTTGCCTTCTTTTTCATAGTCTTTGACAATCTGCTGAAGCCGTGCCCAGCATTCGTCTGCCTTTTCGTAATCTTCTTCCATTGATATTACAAATTCTCTGTGTTTGGGAATTCTTGCTTTCATAATTGACCTCTTTTTATTTTTATTGATAATATTCTATAATCAATCTGATAAAAAGTCAATTACTTTGATGATGTGTTTAAGTATCCAGCTTGCAGTAGTAGAGCAACTGCCTGTCGGCGTCGTATACGGCAACGGTAAAATTGAAGGAGCCTCGTTCCAGTATATCTCCTGCGTCGCTGTGTCTGTCGATAAGAATATAATATCCATTGTCTGTGTACTTTACCAGCGGCTGCTCATTCTCGCCATAAACATACGGTCCGATTTTACTGCTTTCATCACTTATTCCCCACAGCAGTGTGTGGACTGTATCGTCTGCCGGCAGGGATTTCCATTTCCCGCTTTTGATTATCTGCCTGTCTATATCCGGTATCCTTTGTATCATATACCGAACAGGACACCCCGTCACCGTTGCCGCTGTGGGTGTCATATTCCGAAATCAGGTTTGTGCCGGATATGTCAACTCCAATCCGGCGCTTTATCTGATTTTCCCGGCGGCTGAAAACAAAATAAACAAGGCATAAGATAGCCAATATCAGCGGTAATACAGCTTTTTTCATGCTATTCTCCTTTCATATCAGAATCCGAAAATAGTGTTGTAACTCCGGCTGATTGAATAAAGATCCAGGCAGAACAGCATGCAGTACATGGCCGCGCCTGTCATCAGCGCCGCTTTTGTCAGGTTAAACTGCTTTTTCAGCCTGATTATACACATGACAAATACAACGGCCAGCCATACCAGAAAAACAGTGCTGATTATTCTTTTTTCGGTCAGCCCGTAAGCGCTGATATACATTATCATTTTTGCAGTGGCGGTGGAAAGTAACGCCAGGGACAGCAGGCACAGCAGAAAAGACGGCTTTTCAATTTCTTTTTCCCGGTCTTCTTTGCTCAGCAGGAAAGCGGCTGTCAGCAGTGCAAGGTTTACGGCGCACACCTGGCAAAGCTCAAAAAATCCGCTGCGGGCATACTGGGCGTAGGTCATTCCGGGGTACAGCCTGCCGGCGAAAACACCCAGCAGATAGTCTGCCTGCAACATTATAAACATCAGGTAAACGGCACATACGGTGTACAGCGCAATTTTCAAAGATATTCCGTGGGCAAGACGCAGGCTGCGACGTATCTGAGATGCGCTTTCAGCGGTGAAGGTGCTCAGGTTTTCTTTGCTGGCCGAGCCGTAAAGCAGACCGAAAAGATAGCAGGCCACAGGTATTGAAAACATTGCGTAAAAAATGAACTGCACTATGTCCAGACGGCCGAAAACAATATCTGCAATGCTTTGGATAAACAATACAGGGCCGCTGAGGAAATTTTCATCAGCTTTTTGCAGCAGCGGAAGTACGAC